>NZ_RXFY01000001.1:0-42261 GCF_044714355.1 Spiroplasma sp. ald
AAAGACATAATTAATTAAAATTATAATTTGCTATTAGTATCTTTTTAAAAATATTTACAATTATTTTAATAGGTTATGCAAGAAGTCTAATATAAGATTTAATGTTTATCGTGATTCTCCATCACAACTTATTCATCGTTATTTTCTAAAGTTTGGTATTAAATTTCCTGTTTGTGTTAAAACATTGTATAAATGAATTCGTTTGGGTTTTTATGGTTTTTTAAAACAGAATTTACGTCATCGTGGTAAAAAATATAAAACAAAAGGAAAATTTGATAATCGTGGTAAATTAATTAATTTTAAATCAATATGAGATATTGAGAATAAAGAGAGTGATGTTGGTTGATTTGAAATGGATACCGTAGTTGGAAAAGAGCATCAATCTAGTAATTTGGTTTTAGTTGAACAAAATAGTAAAAGTTATTTTGTTATGAAATTAAAAAATCATACTGCTAATGAAGTTGTGGAAAAGTTTAAAGATATTGTTATAAATAATAATTTATTTGGGAAAATTAAAGGAATAATAACTGATAGAGGAAAAGAATTTAGTAAATGAAGAGAATTAGAAATATTTGCTGAAACACAAGTTTATTTTTGTGANCCCGGTAAACCACAACAAAAACCATTAATTGAATATATGAATTCTGAACTTAGAGAATGATATCCTAAGGGAACTGATTTTAATAATGTTAGTCAACAAAAAATAAATTGAGTAGTTAATGTTATAAATGAAAAATTAAGGCCTGTTTTTAATTGAAGAACAGCAAAAGAGGTATTTTTAGAGAATTTTAGATAAGTTTATTTGAAGTAATTTAATAAATTATTTTTTAGTGTGCTTAATTTTCCTTAAAATAAAATAAAAACTATAAATATTTTGATTTTTAAAAATTTATAATTGATTTTTTATGATTTTTATTGTATTATTTGACTAATAAGATTTGTTGCACTTCATTTTACATAATTCCTTTCTAATAATTTTTCTTTTGATAAAACTATAGGTAAATTTCAAATTGATTTATTATAATCATAAATTTTTTCAACAAAACTTGTTGATTACTTAACGTTTTCATAATTTATATTATATTCTCTATTATTTTTCTTTTCTATTATTTCTAAATGTTCAAAACTATTAACTGCTATAACTGTTATCATAGAACTACCTGTAATTGTTACAATAGGCAATAAACTTAATAGTTTTTTCATAACTTAATAACTCCTCTCTTTAAAATATTTTTTTATTTTATTTAGAATAATAAGAGTTAATAGTCAATATATTTTTTAATTAGGATAATTATACCATATTTTTATTTATTATTAGCAATTTTTTCGATAATACTTACATTAATTGTAAAACTTTATCACTTTCCACAATAAAAAACAATTTACACCATAAAATGTTAATAATGTGGAAAACAATAAAAATAATCAATAAAAACAATGCTTTTAAAGATAATATAAAAAATATTTAATGTGGAAAAATATTAATTTTTATTAATTTTGCTCATTTTTTAATACTTTTCCACATCTTTTATTTATAATTAATAACGATAAAAACTATTGGAGATGAAATTAATGAACACAAAAGAATTATGGATTGAAGTTAAAGAAATATTATCTCGTGATGAATCAGTTTCCCCAGAAATTTACAACTACTATATTAGTGACACAAACTTATATACTGTATCTGATAATAACTGCTTAATTACAACAAAATCAGAAATTGCAATTGGTGTTTTTGAAGCAGGATTAAATGAAAAAATTAAAAATATCTTAAAAAAACTGACTGGAATCCAATATAATATTTCTTTTGAATTAGAAAAAAATATTAATAAACAAGCATCTGTAATTAGTAAAATTGATACATTAACAGAAAACAATAACATTGCTTATTATGAAAATTATACTTTTGAAAATTTTGTTCGTGGAGATTCTAATCATGAAGCAATGCAAGCAGCTTTAGCAGTTGCTCTAGATCTTGGAAAAAAATGAAATCCATTATTCATATATGGAGACTCTGGACTAGGAAAAACACATTTATTACACGCAATTGAAAATAAGGTAAATGAAATTTATAAAACAAATAACCGAGTAAAATATTTAAAAGCTGATGAGTTTGGAAAAATTGCTATGGATATTTTAAATCAAGGACATGAAATTATTGAAGCTTTTAAAACATCTTATGATATTTACGATTGTTTATTAATTGATGACATACAATTATTAGCAAAACGCAATAAAACAAATGAATTATTTTTTCATATTTTTAACTCATATATTGAAAAAAATAAACAAATTGTAATTACTTCTGATAAATATCCTGATGATCTAGGTGGTTTTGAATCTAGAATTATTTCTCGTTTTTCATATGGTTTAAGTATTGGTTTAGATTCACCAGATTTTGAAACAGCTCTTAAAATATTAGAACAAAAACTAAAACATCAAAATAACTTAGGATTATTTTCAGAAGAATCACTAGAATTTATTGCTTTAAATTTTAACAGTGATGTTAGAAAGTTAGAAGGAGCAATTAAGCGATTATTATTTTTAGCTGTTATGAACAAAAAACCAAATGAAATTATTACATTAGCTGATGTTGAAAAAGCATTTAAAAATGCTCCTCTGCAAAACAATGAAAAAATTACCCCTAAAAAAATTAAACAAATTGTTGCTGATAATTATAATATTACTATCAAAGCAATGATGAGTAAATCACGAGTTAGTAATATAATGCAAGCACGACAATTAGCAATGTATTTTTGTCGAACATTATTAGATGAACCATTTACAAGAATTGGAACTGAGTTTGGTGGTAAAGACCACACAACTGTTATGAATAGTGTTAAAAAAGTTGAAGCACATATTAGCACAAACAAAGAATTTAAACATTTAGTAAATGCAATTCGTAGAAAAATTGAAGGAAAATAACACAATGTTTTCCACGCTTGTTTTTTAATAAAAAATAATATTATTTAAAACTTTATCAAGTTTTCCACATTTTCTACATTATAATACTAATAAATAAAAAACAATATTTTAACAATAGTATATAATTATTTATATATTACAGAATATACTAAAGTAAGGAGTAACAAAATGATTGTAAACATTAAAAGAGATAAAATATTAGATGAATTATTGAAAGTAGGTCGAATAATTTCTCAAAAGACTTTAATTCCTTCACTACTAGGAATTTTAATTGAAGTTAAAAAAGACAAAATTACTTTTACTACTTCTGATGGTGATACATCAATTAAATCAGAAATTATGGGCACTGATTTAAGTATTACTCGAATTGGAAGTGTCTTAATTAAAAATAAATTTATTGTTGAAGTTATTCGTAAAATTGAAGATGATTTTATTACCTTGGAAGTAGTTGAGGGTAATTTAATTAAAATCAAAGCAAGTACTTTTGATTCAGTTTTAAATACATTAAACTCAGCAGATTATCCACATTTATCATTTGAAACAGAGGGTAAAGAAATAAATTTTACAAGTATAGTATTAAAAGAAATTATTTCACAAACAAGTTTTGCAATTGGAGAAAAAGAAAAAAGAATAGTTTTTAATGGTTTAAATATTAAAACAGATCAAAATAATAAAGAATTAATAATTACTGCCACTGATTCATTTCGATTATCATGTAAAAAGATTGCTTATAGTAATAATTATAATTTTGATGTTATTATTCCTGGAAAATTTATTAATGAAATTGGCCGTTTAATTTCAGAAAATGACCAAGAAATTAAAATGAAAATTACTGATAAGTCAGTTAGTGTTATTATTAATAATACAATTGTTCAAACAAAAATTATTGAAGGAAAATATCCTGATACAAGTAAAGTTATTCCAACTTCCTTTAATACTTCATTAACAATCAATAATCGTGAACTAATTAAAATTATTGAGCGAGCTAGTGTTTTATCAAATGAGGCGATGACAACAATTGTTACATTAAAAATAAAAGAACAAAAAGTTTTAGTTACTTCATTTACGCAAGAAATTGGTAACACAGAAGAAGAAATTAAAGATTTTAAAGTTGAAGGAGCAGACCAAACAATTGTTTTTAATTCAAAGTATATTTTGGATGCTTTAAAAGCCTTTAAAACAAAAGAAATTACAATTAAAATGATTGATGAAACAAAACCATTAATTATTACTGCTAATGATGATTCAACATTACAACAATTAGTTTTACCAATTCGATCATATTAAAAACTCATTATTGAGTTTTTTATTTTATAACTTTTTTATAGGGTTAAATTAGACACTAAAAATATAAAAATATTTTTTAGAATATTTAAAAATATATTTGATAATTTAGCCCTAAAATTAGTTAATAATGGTAAAATAAAAGAAAGCAGAAATGGAGAGAATTATTTATGGGTGATAATTATAATTCAGAATCAATTCAAATTTTAGAAGGTTTAGAAGCAGTTCGAAAACGACCAGGGATGTATATTGGGGCGACAAATGCTAGAGGCTTACATCATTTAGTTTGAGAAATTGTTGATAACTCAATTGATGAAGTTTTAGCTAATTTTGCTAATAAAATTAAAATTATCATTAATAAAGATGAATCAATTACAGTTGTTGACAATGGCCGTGGAATTCCAATTGAAATTCACCCAAAAACAAAAGTTTCAACATTAGAAACTGTTTTTACTATTTTACATGCAGGAGGAAAATTTGATTCAAATACATATAAAATTTCTGGTGGCTTACATGGAGTAGGAGCTAGTGTTGTTAATGCTTTAAGTAAATATTTAAAAGTTGAAGTTAGAAAAAATAATAAAAAATATGTAATGGAGTTTCATAATGGTGGTCAAATTTTAACACCAATTAAAGAAGTTGGTTCAACTTCAGAAACTGGAACAACAGTAACTTTTTTACCAGATGAAAAGATTTTTAAAGAAACAACAATTTTTAGTTTTTCAACAATTCAAAATCGAATTAAACAATTAGCTTTTTTAAATAAAGGATTAGAAATATCATTAGTTGATTTACGAGAAGATGATGAAGAAAAAATGGTTGTTTATCAATTTAATAATGGAATTAAAGATTATGTTTTAGAATTAAATAAAACAATTGGTACACCACTAAACGATGTTTTTTATGTTGAAGGAATAGAAGATAATATTGTTGTTGAATTTGGGTTACAATATAATGACAATTATTCAGAAAATATTTTTTCTTTTTGTAATAACATTAATACCCATGAGGGTGGAACCCACGAAGAAGGTATTAAATTAGCCATTGTTCGTGAAATAAATAATTATTTTAAAAATATTAATAAAAATAATAAAGGTAACGAAGATAAATTTACTTGAGATGACATTAAAGAAGGAATGACAACAATAATTTCTATTCGTCATCCGGATCCGCAATATGAAGGTCAAACTAAAACAAAGTTAGGAAATAGTGAAGTTAAAAAAATTGTTTCTAATATTGTTGGAAAAGGATTAAGTAGTTATTTGTTAGAAAATCCAGAAGATGCAAAAAAAAATATTGAAAAAATAAGTTTATCATTAAAAGCAAGAATTGCTGCACAACGTGCAAAAGAAACAACACGTCGTAAGACCGTAATGGATAGTTTTTCATTACCAGGTAAATTAGCAGATTGTGAAACAAAAGATGCTAAAATAGCTGAACTTTATATTGTTGAAGGGGATTCTGCTGGTGGAAGTGCTAAATCTGGTCGAAATCGAAAATTTCAAGCAATTTTACCATTACGAGGAAAAATTTTAAATGTTGAAAAAGCAAAACAAATTAAAATATTTGAAAATAATGAAATTAATTCAATTATTACCGCATTAGGAGCAGGTATTAAAGATAATTTTAATGATAAAAAATTACGTTATCAAAAGGTAATTATTATGACTGATGCTGATGTTGATGGTGCACATATTCGAATTTTATTATTGACATTTTTTTATCGTTATATGAAAGATTTGATTGAAAATGGCAATATTTATATTGCTCAACCACCACTATACAAAATTCAAAATGGTAATCAGATTCAATATGCTTATAGTGATAATGAATTAGAACTTTATAAAGAAGAATTATTAAAACAAAATAAAAATTATATAATTCAACGTTATAAAGGATTAGGAGAAATGAATCCAGAACAATTATGAGAAACAACAATGGATCCAGAACGGCGTTTATTATTGAAAGTTTCTGTTAATAATGCATTTGAAGCAAATTTAATTTGTAATGAATTAATGGGTGAAAATGTTGAACCACGAAAAAAATTTATTCGTGAAAATGCAAAATATGTTAAAAATTTAGATGTCTAGAAGGGAGATATAATGATGAAATCAGAAAATGATGGATATGATTATGATGGTAAAATTCGTGATATTGATATTGCTGATGAAATGAAAAATGGCTTTTTAGATTATGCAATGTCAGTTATTGTTTCACGTGCAATTCCTGATGTTCGTGATGGATTAAAACCAGTTCATCGCCGTATTATTTATGCAATGTGAGATTTAAAAATGACTTACGATAAACAACATAAGAAATCAGCTCGAATTGTTGGTGAAGTAATTGGGAAATATCATCCGCATGGTGATACTGCTGTTTATGAAGCAATGGTTCGGATGGCACAAGATTTTTCTTATCGTTATCCTTTAATTGATGGGCATGGAAATTTTGGTTCAATGGATGGTGATGCTCCAGCGGCAATGCGATATACGGAAGCAAAAATGAGTAAAATTGCTGGTGAACTAATCAAAGATATTGAAAAAGAAACAACAATTTTTATTGACAATTATGATGGCAGTGAAGAAGAACCGACTTTTTTACCTGGATATTTTCCAAATTTATTAGTTAATGGTGCTAGTGGAATTGCTGTTGGAATGGCAACTAATATTCCACCTCATAATTTGAATGAAGTAATTAATGGTGTTATTGCGGTAACAAAAAATCCTGAAATAACAACTGTTGAATTAATGAAAATTATTAAAGGACCTGATTTTCCAACGGGAGCATTAATTACGGCTGGAAACGGCTTAATTAAAGCTTATGAAACAGGAAATGGAGCAATTACAATTCGTTCAAAAATTGATATTGAAGAAAATAATAATAAAAGACGAATTATTGTGTCAGAGATTCCATATCAAATTAATAAAGCAAAATTGTTGGAACGAATTGCAGAATTAATTCGCGACAAAATTATTAATGGAATTAGTGATCTTCGTGATGAATCAAACATGGAGGGGGTTCGTATTGTTTTAGAATTAAAACGTGATGCTCAAGAAAATGTTATTTTAAATAAGTTATATAAATTAACACCACTTCAAACTAATTTTTCGTTAAATATTTTAGCATTATACAAAAACCAACCAAGAGTAATGGGTTTAAAACAAATTTTAAAATATTTTATTGAACATCAAATTGATATTATTATTAAACGTAGTCAGTTTGAATTAAAGAAAAATCGTAATCGTTTAATCATTTTAGAAGGATTAAAAATTGCGCTTGATAATATTGATGAAGTAATTACAATTATTAAACAATCACAAACAACACAGATTGCATCAAATGCTTTAATTAATAAATTTAATTTGGTAGTTGAACAAGCACGAGCAATTTTAGAAATGCGCTTACAAAGATTAACTGGATTAGAAATTGAAAAAATTATTAATGAAATTAAAGATATTAAAGTAGCAATAACTGAATTAGAAGAGATTATTAATAATAGTGAAAAACAAATTGACATTATGATTAGGGAATTAACAGAAATCAAGAAAAAATATGGTGATGAGCGGCGTAGTCACATTATTAAGGAAGAGTTAACAGAAATTGATCCAGAAGAATTAATTCGCCGGGAAGACATTTTAATTATGTTAACACAAGATGGTTATGTTAAACGAGTAGCTGATGATACTTTTAAATTACAAAATCGTGGTGGAAAAGGGATTATTGGTTTAGCAAATATTGAAGATAGTTTAAAGAAAATTATTAGTGCTAATAGTATTGACTCATTATTAATTTTTTCAAATTTTGGAAAAGTGTATAAATTACGAGCTTATCAAATTGAAACATATTCACGACATGCACGGGGGTTACCAATTATTAATTTAATAGCAATTGATAAAACAGAAAGCATTCAAACAATTATTGCTATAGATGAGTCAATTTCAACAGAGGATAATTTATTTTTTGTGACAAAAAAAGGTCTTATTAAAAAAACAAAGATAAGTGAATTTAATCAAATTCGTCAAACAGGAAAAGTAGCAATTGAGTTAAAAGATAATGATGAATTAGTAAGCGTGATTATTACAAAAGGACATGATGATGTTATTATTGGAAATAATATTGGAAAAGTAATTCGATTTAATGAAGAAGAAATTAGGCCAATGACACGACAATCAGTAGGGGTTAAAGGAATTGCTAACGATGTTGTTGGAGAAACCATTGGGGTGAGTTCAGGACGGTCTGTGAAATATGTTTTATCAGTAACTGAAAATGGTTATGCGAAAAAAACAGCAATTGAAGATTATCGTTTGACAGGACGAAATACTAAAGGTGTTAAGTCAATGAACTTAACAGATAAAACAGGATATTTAAAATTTGTTCAAGCTGTAAATGGTGATGAAGATATTTTAGTAGGAACAAAAAAAGGAAATATTATTCGTGTTTCGCTAGAACAAATTCCATTATTTGGCCGAACAACATCGGGTGTTAAAATTATGCGATTAGAACAAGATGATAAATTAGAAGTTATTGAAATTTTAAAAAAGAAAATTAGCATTGAAGGAGAAAGATAAAATGTTAGATCAGAAAAAAATTGTTGAAAATTTTAACGAAATAATGAAGAAATTAAACCGCCGGCATGATGATTTTTCATATTTACAAGATATTAAAAAATTATCAGTTCAACGTCGTGAATTAATTGTTAAATCAGAAAAATTAAAAGAAAAACGAAATCTTGAATCAAAAAAAGTTGGAATTTTAATAGCAGAAAAAAAAGACCAAGAAGTACAAACAATTAAAGAATTAATTAGTACTATTAAACAAGAAATGGAAGTAATTGATGAACAACTAAATAAAGTTGAAGAAAAAATTAAAGCAATTTTAGAAGTTACGCCTAACGTTCCAGATGATTCAGTTCCTAGTGGGAAAAATGAAAACGATAATGTGGAAATTCGTAAATGAGGTAAAATTCCAAATCATAAGAAAGTAAAAGAACATTGAGAAGTAGCGACAGCACTAGACTTAATTGATTTTGATCGGGGAACTAAAATATCAGGTTCACGTTTTGTAGTATATAAAGGAATGGGAGCTAAATTAGAACGTGCTTTAATGAACTTTATGTTAGATGAACATGCAAAACGATATTATATTGAAATTGAACCACCAATTTTAGTACAACCACAAATTATGTATGGAACAGGAAACCTGCCAAAATTTAAAGAGGATTTATATTATATTGAAAAAGATAATTTATATTTAATTCCAACTGCAGAAGTACCAGTAACTAATTTATACCGTGAAGAAATTTTGGAGAAAGATCAGTTACCAATTTATCATACTGCTTATACACCATGTTTTCGTCAGGAAGCTGGTTCTGCTGGACGTGATACAAAAGGAATTATTCGTTTACACCAGTTTAAAAAGGTTGAAATGGTTAAGTTTACTACCGAAGAAGCTTCATTTGAAGAATTAGAAAAAATGGTATTAGATGCAGAAAATATTCTTCAATTATTAGAAATTCCATACCGTGTAATCTTGTTGTGTTCAGGTGATATGGGATTTTCTTCAACAAAAACATATGATGTAGAAGTATGAATGCATGGTCAGAATAAATATCGGGAAATTTCGTCTTGTTCAAATTGTCTTGATTTTCAAGCACGTCGGATGAAATTACGTTATCGTGATGATAATAATGAAATAAAATATGTTCATACTTTAAATGGATCAGGTTTAGCAATTGATCGTTTAATTGCTGCCATTTTAGAAAATTATCAAAATGAAGATGGAACTATTACAATTCCAAAAAAATTGCAGCCTTATTTTCAAGATCATACTGTTATTGTTTAAAATGTTTCACGTGAAACATTTTAAACAGGCAAGGAAAAGAAAAACCAAAAAACTGCAATGTTTCACGTGAAACATTGCAGTTTTTAATAAAAAGGATATGCAAAATAAAATTCTATGCTATAATTACTTATGTCATTACAATAGTTACATTTGAAATTGGTCAGGACCGGAAGGTAGCAGCCATAAGACTAAGGACTATGTGTAATGACATTTTTTATGATAAGGGTGAATTTATGACAGATACTACATTAATTTTCAATAAATTATATAAGTTATCACAATGAGCATATAAGAAAAAACATGTTCCAATTTCTGCATTAGTTGTTGACCAAAATGGTAAAATTATTGCCATTGGATATAATAAAACAACAAAAAATTCAGTAACAACACACGCTGAGATTTATGCTTTAAATCAAGCATGTCGAAAAAAACGAACAAATAAAATTAGTGATTGTTCAATATGAGTTACTGTTGAACCATGTATGATGTGCCTAGGAGCAATAATTAATTCAGGAATTAAAGTTATTAATTATTATTTATCAAATGAAAAATATGGTTTTTTAAAGTCTAATCATACTTTTGATATTTCAAAATTAAAAGTTCAACATGTTAGAAAACATGAGGAAAATATGATTTTAAAAGATTTAATGAAGAAATTTTTTGAACAATTAAGATAGAATATTTGTAATTAAAGGAGTAAAATAAAGTTATTATAACAATAATATTGGACGGGAGCATAAAAAATGGATTATATTTCTTTATATCGTAAATATCGACCAAATAATTTTGATAAAATTGTTGGACAAATTGAAATTAGAAAAGCTTTAAAAAATGCAATTATAAATAATACATTTTCGCATGCATATTTATTTTCAGGACCACATGGGACAGGGAAAACTTCGATTGCAAAAATATTTGCAAAAGCAATTAATTGTATTAATTTAGATAAAGGAAATCCGTGTAATGAATGTGCTAGTTGTCAGGAAATAAACCGCGCCGGAGCAGTTGATGTATTTGAAATTGATGCTGCTTCAAATAATGGTGTTGATGAAATTCGAGAAATTAGAAATAACGTTCAGTTACTTCCTACGATGACAAAATATAAAGTTTATATTATTGATGAAATTCATATGTTAACTAATTCAGCTTTTAATGCATTATTAAAAACATTAGAAGAGCCACCACAACATGTTGTTTTTATTTTAGCAACAACTGAAAGTCATAAGATTCCTGCAACAATTATTTCACGTTGTCAACAATATAATTTTCGTAAGATCTCAAAAGTTGAATTAGAAAATAATATTATTAATATTTTACAAAAAGAGGAAATTAAATATGATTTGGCTGCGATTAAAGAAATTGCTCTTTTGGCTGATGGTAGTGCTCGCGATTCATTAAGTATTTTAGAACAAGTAATTATGTTTTCTGATCGAAATGTTACCTTAGAAAATGTAAATATTATTTTTGCAACAGTTTCAAAAACCATTAAATTAAAATTATTAAAAGATATTTTAGAATATAAAACAACAGAAGTTTTAATGGCTAGTAAAAAAATTTATCAAGCAGGTTCTGATTTTGAAATTTTAACATTAAATTTATTAGATATTTTAAAAGAAATCTTTGAGTTTAAACAAACGAATAATTCAATTTTTTTAAATTTATTATCAGAAGAACAAGCAAAAGAATTTGCTGAACAATTAAGTTCAAAAGAATTAATTATGTTACTTGATTTGTTTACTGAAGCAGCAAGCAAAATGCGAAATAGTAAAACACAAGAAATGTATTTTGAATTAATTTTATTAAAAGCTTTAGCAATTTTTGAAAATAATACTAAGAATTTACAGAATTTAAAATTAAGTGATTTAGTGATTTTAGAGCATACAGAGGAAAGAGAAATTAATCATGATAAAATAGAACAAATTTCTAAAAATATAGAAATAATAGAAAATAATTATGAAAAAGATCAAGTGATACCATTAAAAAACAATGATGAAATAATTCATTTAAAAGAACCAAAATTACCTAATAACCAACCATTATTTCATAATTTTTCATTATTTAATGATGAAGAACATAATGATAGTTCTTTTAGTAACATAGAACCACAACAAGATAAAATAATATTAGATAAAAATGATCTTCAAACTAATTTTGAACAAACAAAGGAAAAAGAAAGTTTTCAGTCAGTTGGATCAGAGCAAATTTCTTATGGAAAAGAATTAGAAGGCATAACTGACTTACAAAAATATCATGACGATATGAAAAATAAAGTTAATATCTATGAATTTTCTAATATTAATTATTCTAATAATCAAATTTTTAATATTTTAATTAAAGCTAGTAAAGAAAAGCGAGAAAAATTTAAAAATAAATTTATGGAATTAATTAACGAAAAAGGTAAAGTAGTTCAATTAGATAAATTAATTAGTTTCTATGATGTTAAATATGCGGCTGCATCAGAACAAGGACTGATTATTGTAACTAATACAAAACCAGAAGCAAATTGAATTAGTTTTGAAATGTGTAATTGAGAATTTCGCAATAAGATTTTCCAAGTATTTGATTTTGATTTTATTATTATTGCCTTAAGTGAAACTGAGTGAACTAGTGTTCGCAATGATTATGTTAAAATTAGACAAGCAAATAAATTACCAAAACCAACATTAATTGATGTTGAAGAGTTTTACCAAAATTTATTAGTTAAACAAATTGATAACTATGAAGAACATAAAGATGTTCTTGAAACTGGTAAACAAATTTTTGATAACATTAAGATAGTAGAATAATTGATTGGAGATTTGAAATGAACTATGAAAAATTAATTATGGAATTAAAAACTATTTTAGGTGTTGGTAAAAAGACTGCGGAAAGGATTTTTAATAAATTAATTATTAAACCATCATTATTGGAATCATTAGAGCATGTTTTTAATGAAATCAAAAATAATTATCATCAATGTTCAATTTGTTCAACATTAATGCAAAATAATGTTTGTTTGTTTTGCCATAATAATTTACGTGAACAAACAAAGTTTTGTGTTGTTAGCAATTTTTTTGATATTATAAAAATTGAAGCAACAAAAGTTTTTAATGGAGTTTATCATGTTTTAAATGGTGAAATTAATGTAAAAAATGGCATTACACCAGATAAATTAACTTTTTCTGCGTTAGAATCCCGAATGAATGATAAAATTATAAAAGAAGTGATTATTGCTGTTGGTGCTACTTTTGAAGGAGAAGTAACAGCTCAATACTTAAAAACATTTTTGCAACCTTTTAATATAAAAATATCACGTTTAGCCCAAGGGATACCAATTGGTGGTTCCTTAGATTATATTGATGAGGTAACATTAAGACAAGCTTTAGAGGGACGTAAAGATGTTTAAGAACAGGGAGTGTAATGATGCTATTTATAACATTAGAAGGAATTGATGGTTCTGGGAAAACAACGATTTCAAAATTATTAAAAGAAAAATTACGGTCAGAAGGATATCAAGTTGTTTTAACACGAGAACCAGGGGGCAATGAAATTGCTGAGCAAATTAGAAATGTTATTTTAAGTAAACATAATTTAGGAATGGACCCATGAACAGAAGTTTTATTATATATTGCTGCTCGTAGGCAACATGTTGTTGAAGATATTTTGCCGGCGTTAAAACGAGGAGAAATTGTAATTTGTGATCGTTTTATGGATTCTACTTCAGCATATCAAGGATATGCTCGTGGATTAGGAATTCGAACATTAGATGAAGTACAATCCATTGTTTTGGGCACAACAAAGCCAGATTTAACTCTTTTTTTTGATATTGAACCAACAATGGCAAGTGAAAGAATGAAAGTTAGAAATGAGGTTGAAATGAACCGTCTTGATTTAGAAAAAAATTCGTTTCACAAGAAGGTATATGAAGGGTATCAAGTTTTAATTAGTGAAAATGCAGATCGCATTAAAGTTATTGATGCTAGTAAACCAGTGAATGAAGTATTAGAACAAGTATATTATTATGTTGATGAAATTATTCAAAAAATAAAGGACAAAGAAAATGGATAATTTATTTACAAAAAATGATGTTGAGAAAATGACACTATTTAAAAATTTAATTTTAAAAAATAATTTATCAAATCAACTTTTGATTTCTTGCAATAATAAAGTTAAATTAGAAAAATTTACAACAGAAGTTATTAGATTTTTATTGTGTTTAAAAAAACAGGGAGCAGATTGTGAATGTGATATTTGTCACCGCATTAATAATAAAACTTATTATGATTTAAAAATTAAAGGTGATTTTGAAACAACAATCAAAAAAGAAGCAATTCAAGAAATTATTCAAACCTTTAATTATTCTGCGTTAGAACAAACAGGAATAAAAGTATATGTTATTAATGGTATTGATTTATTAACATTAGAAGCGGCTAATTCATTATTAAAATTTTTAGAAGAGCCTAGTAAAAATACATACGCTTTTTTGTTAACAACTAATAAAACAAATGTTATTGATACTATTAAATCACGTTGTTTAAATATTATTTTAGAAAATACAACTGATTTATTAGAAGTTGATGATTTTAAAAATGAATTTATTTCTACCTTTTTTAACAATTTTGCAAGTAACTCGACAAATAACTTTATTCCTATTCGTCAGTTAAATAATTATGATAGTGTTGAATGCCGCCAATTTTTTTTAGCAATTGCTAATGTTTTAAAAAAGAAAGAATGAAAAAAATATCAAATTACAAATCAAGATTTAATTCAAAAACTAAATCATAAAAATAGCAAGTTAATTGAAGTTTGTTATACTATTGCCAATTTATTATTGGAAAATTTAAATAAAGAATTAATTTTAGAAAAGGGATTGATTGATTGATATAACGAGGTATAAAGTGAAAGTTTTAAATGATTTATTAGATTATGAGGGAATTAAAATTAACCAACGAACTGATATGTTTAATTTTTCATTGGATACAGTCCTACTGGCTCGTTTTGCAACATTAAATACAAAAATAAAAAATATTTTAGATATTGGTACTAATAATACGGCAATTCCGTTAATTTTATCAACTTTAACTTCAGCACCAATTACTGGCATTGAATTGCAAAAAGAAGCTGTACAATTAGCGGAGGAAAATGTTGCATTAAATCATAAAATTGAACAGATTAAAATTATTCATAATGATATTAATTAATATGTTAAAACTAATGCTAATGTTAAATATGATTTAATTGTCTGCAATCCGCCGTTTTTTAAAATTGATGGAGCAAAATTAAATGAAAAAAATAAATTATTAATTCCAGCACGCCATGAAACAGATGTCACATTAGAAGAGATTATTTTTGCTGCTAAGAAATTAGTTGCAAATCGAGGGTATTTTACGATTATTCATCGTACAACAAGATTATTAGAAATTATTGCATTATTAATTAAGTATGGTTTTAATATTAAGCGAATACAATTTATTCATCCTTTTGTAGAAAGTGAAGCAAATAATGTTTTAATTGAAGCTTGTTTTCAAAGTGGGGCAGGCCTTATTGTTGAAAAACCAATCATTGTTCATAATAAGAATTATCATTATACAGAACAAGTTTTAAAATTATTTCGAAAATAGGTGATAGAAATGGAAACTAAACTTTTAAAACAGAATGAAAAATATGTTATCGGGGTGTCTGGTGGTCCGGATAGTATGTTTTTACTTGACAATATTTATAATAATTCAGAGTTAGATATTAATAATTTCATTGTATGTTTGGTAAATTACCAGAAGCGAAAAGATAGTGACTATGACGAACAAATTGTTGTTGAATATTGCCAAAAACGAAATATTAAGGTCTATGTAAAAAAAGTGACAGCGAAAGACTATGAACAGTATCAGACTAATTCTCATAATTTTCAAGCAGTTGCTCGTAGCATACGATATGATTTTTTTTTACAAATTAGTGAAAAATATTGTTGCCAGGGTGTTTTAATTGCCCATAATTTGACTGATCATATTGAAACATATATTTTGCAAAAACAACGAAATGGGATTGTTGAATATTATGGTCTAAATAAAACTAGTTATTATTATTCTCAATTGTTTAACAAAAAACTAAAAATATTGCGGATTATGTTAGAAATATCAAGAGAAGAAATTATTGAATATTTATTTCATCAGCAAATTAATTATGCAATTGATTCAACTAATATCTTAGCGATTTATAATCGAAATATTATTCGTAATGAAATTCAGGATATTAATTTACAAGATATGTTATTAGAAATTGAGGAAAAAAATAAGGAAAATGAACAATTAAAGTTAGTTGCAAAAAATTATTTGATTGAAAATTTTGGGCAAATTAATGTTACTAGTTTTAATGCTCTTAATAATATTCAGTTGCAAAAAATTATTATTTTTAATTATTTTAAAATTAATAAGGTTGTTTATTTAATTAGGAATAAAAAAAGAAAGTTTTTAGATGAAATAATTAAGGAATTAAAAAGTTTAAAACCAAATATTATTCTTAAAATTAATTCAAGATATTCTTTAATTAAATCATATGATAATGTTGAAATTGTTAATAATGAACTTTTAGAATTAACAACAATTCAAATAACATCAACAACTGGATTACCAATAAAATGAAAAGAAAATATTATTAATTGGGGAACTAAAAATAAGTATGATTTTATGATAGCAGCAGCACAATGACCAATCACAATTACCAACGATTTATCTTTGCTAAGAAATGCAATGATTAATAAGATGCGTTTAAATCGTTGATTTATCAAAAATAAAGTACCGCTTTTAGCACGAAAAAGTTATTTTGTATTAGATAAGGATAATAACCTTATTTATGCGAATAATTTAGTTGATTTAAAAATTAATAAATTTATTAATAATACTTTAGCGGAAAAATACAATTTATTTTTTTTTATGATAGAATAGTCTAGAATTGGTTCATTGTTTCAAGTGACCGAAAAAGATTAATTTTAAAAGTCTTAATAGAAAGGAAACAGTTATGAATAAAAAAAGAATGTGATTTGCAATTATAAGTTCGTTAATTTTTATTGGTTTGATTATTTTAACAATTGTATTATGAATAAAATCAGATATTACAAAAATTAGCGAAGGAGATATGCAAAAAATTGGTAATACTCAAAATTATAACAATCAAAATATTGATGAAATTACTATTAAGGCTAATGTTGGTAAAAATACTGTAGTTATAGAAGGAGTAATTCGATATTCTGAGGGTGGTGTTATCAAAACTGTTCGCTATAGTTCGGAATGAAACCGTGAAGGTTTTAGAGCTTATACTTACAAGGACAAAATACCAACAAATACATGAGATGAAAATTTTAAAAATAAATTAAAAGGTGGTCTTGTTTCAGTTGACCGTGAGTTTGTTCCAGTGTGACAAGCGATGTTAATACAATTAGTACCATGATTATTAATAATGGGAATCGCCGTCTTTATGATTGCTCGTTTATCAAAAATGTCTGGTGGGATGTCAGGTGCTAATCCCTTTTCAATGGGGAAAAATAAAGCACGTCAAATTCAATCCACTGTTAAATTTTCTGATGTTGCAGGAATTAATGAAGAAAAAACAGAGTTAGTTGAGGTAGTTGATTATTTAAAAAATCCACAGAAATATTCAAGTATGGGTGCTCGTGCTCCAAAAGGAGTTCTAATGGAAGGACCACCAGGTACAGGAAAAACTTTATTAGCAAAAGCTGTTGCTGGAGAAGCCGGTGTTCCATTCTTTTCAATTTCAGGTTCTGAATTTGAAGAAATGTTTGTTGGAGTTGGTGCTTCAAGAATTCGTGAAATGTTTATTGCAGCTAAAAAAGCTGCACCATGTATCATTTTTATTGATGAAATTGATGCTGTTGGTCGAAAAAGAACTGTTTCAATTGGGAGTGGTGCTAATGAACAAACATTGAACCAATTATTAGTTGAAATGGATGGTTTTGGAACTAATACGGGAGTTATTGTTATGGCAGCAACAAACCGAGTTGATGTATTAGACTCTGCCTTATTAAGACCGGGGCGTTTTGACCGCCAGATTCAAATTTCATTACCAGATATTAATGAACGAGAAGCAATTTTAAAATTACATGCTCGAAATAAAGCAGTTTCAACAGAGGTTGATTTTAGACGAATCGCGGAAAGAACACCAGGATTTTCTGGAGCTCAATTAGAGAATGTTTTAAATGAAGCAGCAATTTTATGTGTTCGTAAGAATTTAAAAATTATTACTGTTAATATTATTGATGAAGCGATTGATCGTGTTGTTGGGGGACCAGCAAAAGAATCACGTAAATATTCAGTAATGGATAAAGATATTGTTTCTTATCATGAAGCTGGTCATGCTCTAATTGGTTTACGTTTAGAAGCAGCTAGCAAAGTTCAAAAAGTTACTATTATTCCACGTGGACAAGCAGGTGGTTATACAATTATGACACCAAAAGAAGAAACAATGTTTCATAGTAAAGAGAACTTATATGCGACAATTACTGGTTATTTAGGTGGGCGTGCATCAGAAGAGATTATTTTTGGAAAAACAAAAATAACAACAGGAGCACATGATGATTTAGAAAAAGCAACTAATATTGCACGTCATATGGTTACTGAATATGGAATGAGTTCTTTAGGATTAGTTCAATTTGAATCACCAAAAGATGAATATACTGCAACAAGAAAACGTTATTCAGAAGATATTGCGGCTAAAATTGATACTGAAGTTCGTAAAATTTTAGATGATTGTTATGTAACAGCAAAAGCATTAATTTCTGAAAATCGTAGTTTATTAAATTTAATTGCTGAAAGTTTAAAAATATTAGAAACAATTACGGCAGAACAAATTGAATATATTGATAAATATCATAAATTACCTGATGAAGTAATTCATGAAAAAGAACGTGCAGCAAAGCATAAAGAAAAAGAAGCAAAAGGTGAAATTTTAGAAGTTAAACCAAAAGAACGAAAAAAAGATCACCCAGAAGATGATAAAAATAATGATCCAAATAAGAAGTAGGCTAATTAAGCCTACTTTTTGTTTTACTTTTAACGATGATTATACTATAATTGCAAAGAAAAGAAATTTATAAAGGAGTTTAAAGGAATGGACAAAGTAACGAAAGCAATTAGTAATGTTCATAATGTTAAAATGACAGTTGTTGATGCAACTAAATCATTAAACGATATTATTAAATTACATGCAACTAATCCGCTTGCAACAATTGTGTTGTCAAGAGTTGTTCTAGCCACTATTTTAATTGGTAGTGATATGAAAAATGCAACTGATAAAATGACAAGTATTATTAATGGAAATGGTCCAATTGGAACGATTATGGCAGAATATACTGGTCATAAAGTACGAGGATTTTGTGCTAATCCACAATTTGATGTTGATGAAATTGATCGTGAACATAATGTTATTTCCCAAGTAGTTGGTACAAATGGTTATTTACGCGTAATGAAAGATTTAGGAATGAAAAAAAGTTTCTCAGGTCAAATTCAATTAATTTCTGGTGAAATTAATTTAGATTTTACTTATTATTTAGCACAAAGTGAACAAATTAAATCAGTTATTGCATGTTCAATTAAAATGAATGAAGATAATACAATTGCAAAAGCAGTTGGTTTTTTCGCACAGTTGTTACCAGAACATAAAGAAGAAGATATTGACTATTTAGAAGAAAAAATTGAAAATTTAGAAAACATTAGTCATAAATTAATTGCTGAAGATAATTTAATTAATATTTTTAAACTCATTGATCAAAATACCAAAGTGTTAGAAGTTGATGAAATTAAATTTGAATGTAGTTGCTCATACGAAAAAGCTTTAGAATCAGCAAAGTTATTAGGTGATGAACAACTTAATGAAATTTTAATAAATAATGGTGAAATTGAAATTGCATGTGATTTTTGCCGCAAAAAATATCATATTAGAGCAAGTGATTTAAAAAGTTTACTTAAAGAATAAGGGCAAGATATCTTAAATAAATTGATAAAATTATAATAATTTTGTTATGATATTATTATGATAAAAAATAATTGTAAAATGTATTTTAGTATAAAGGGGAGGCACAACACAAGATGGCTGAAATTAAAGATGTACCTAGTACAGACCAAACAAAATCACATGGAAAAGAAGCTAAAGCAAAAAAACCAAATGACAAGGAACCAAAAGAAAAAGTTGATTATACTGCCGTTAAAGAATTTAAACAAAAGTTAAAAGAGCAAAAGAAACAAACAAAGTTATATTCAAAACGAATTCTAAAAGGGGAAATTATTTCAACAACAAATAGTAAACCAGATACAAGTAAATATGTAATTGAACTAGTTAATGTGAAAAAATCATATATTACTGGGGAAGTTGAAACACCGGTTTTAAAAGGAATTAATTTAAAATTAGAAAAAGGAGACTTTATTGTTATTCTAGGTCCTTCTGGATCAGGAAAAACAACATTACTAAACATTATTTCAGGTTTAGATAAAGTTTCAAGTGGTGATGTTTTTGTTATTGGCTATAACTTATCGTTATTAAAAGATGTTGATTTAACAAAATTTAGACGAGATAATGTTGGTTTTATTTTCCAACAATATAATTTATTAACTAATTTAACTGCCAAAGAAAATGCTGAAGTTGGGGAAAATTTAAGTAAAAACAAAAATAAGAATATGACAATTAAAGATATTTTTGAGACAATTGGAATGGAAGAACAAATGAACAAATATCCTCACCAAATGTCAGGGGGACAACAACAACGGGTTTCAATTGCTAGAGCATTAGCAAAAAATCCAGATATCTTATTTGGCGATGAACCAACAGGAGCTTTAGATGAAGAAATGGGTCGAAAAGTACTTGAAATTTTAGTTGATGTTAATAAAAAATATAAAACAACGGTTATTATTGTTACTCATAACCCAAATATTGCTGATATTGCTAATACAATTATTCATGTTCGTAATGGATTAATTGACCAAATTAAGAAAAATACACATCTAAAGAAACCAAGTGAAATTGATTGATCTTAATTTGTAAAACGCTATTATGTGTTTTACATTTTTTTATTAATATTATTAGAAATATTTTTTAAAATAATAAAATAATTTTAGAATATCTTTACTGAATTATTGAAATTTGTTACAATTAGAAAGAAAATATCGTTTAACTATTTACAAGTAGGTCGCATGGAAAAAAGAAGGGTTTTAAAAAATACATAGAAATTGAATAAGAATAATAAATTAAACCATTTACTAAAATGGTTTTTTTATTTGTAAAACCAAAATTATTAATTGATTCAGAGAAAGGACAGCATCTTAAGTTCTTAAAATAGAAACTTTTTATCACAACTTTTTGATACCTTCTTTAAGTTATGTTACACATTTATTAAATATCTTAGAAATCTTTACAAAATGTCTTCTGTTTTTTCTCCTAATTTAAGGTGTTGTCCTTCCTCTGTTTCAGTTAACTAATTTGCTAATAAATAAAAAAACTTAATATCAAGGAAAGGAGTAGGTAATGAAAATTAATAAACAAAAACAAATTTGCGATATTGATAACTGCTATAAAACAATATCATTCATTACTGAAGAATTTTTATCAAATAAAGTTTTATGAACTTGTGAAAAACATAAAAATTTATTAAATCATACAAAAGATAAAAACCAAAAGTGGTTTTATAAACGCTTAGAAAATTCAAAAATTATCTTTGATTATAAAACTGGTTTTTTAAAACTTTGATTTTATAAAACAACTTAATGCAGAGTGGGACGGTTATTTTAATAACTAAGTGTTTTTATTCCACAGGAGGAGGTCTAGCCCATCGGTAATCAGTCCGGAAATAATAGACGCTTTAACAAGCGATAGTCGTGATAAGTGCGAGGTCAACATCAAACGACAATAAATATTGAGATGGCCACTTTATAAATAAATTTGCGATAGATATTACTTCTTAGAAGTGACGGCGGTTTAAAAACCACAAAGTCAGCATTAGGCTCTTCAAGGTGCGAGTGAATTTATTTTAAAAACTGAACGTTTTGACCTGAAATGGTGCGGATGAAGAGAGAGAATTCTCTGGTATTATCTTATAAAAACAACTGTCGATTATTAAATAATATACCGTCACTGCTCACCCCGGTGAAGCAAGTGTCGTAGTAAATAAATATATAAATACTTATATAACTAACTCTCGCTTTGACACTTTCACTTGGGAGTGAGTGCCAGCGAGTTAAAAATAGGAGGAATTAAATTATGAATAAAAAATATTTATTAGTAATAAAAAGTAAATACGGTGATTTAAAAACAGAATTCTTTTATACATTAGAAGAAGCAAAAATTACTGCTAATGTTGAAAATAAAAATGGTTTATTAACAACTATTATTGATTTAGAAGATAACAATATTACATGACAAGGAGATAAATAATTATGTGAAAAGATGAAAATGGTTATGTTTATACTGAAGAAGACTTATTCAATATTGCATTAGAGGAATGTCATTCAGAAGATAGTGCTTATGAATATATTGATAATTTAATTGAAGAAATGGAATTAGAGGAAATTTAATTATGGCAGATTTAAAGTTAAATAATGAAGTTAAAAATATTACTTATCCGTTTTATTTAAAAGGAAATGATTTTAAAGAATTAAGTTTAAAAGCATTAACAATTAAAAAATGAATTGATGAAAATGGACAAGAATTAGCAGAATTTATCTATCGACAACAAGCTTGATTAATAAATGGAGAATATAAATCACAATCACTAAAAGATTTAAAATTAGTAGTTTCAAAAATTGATTATGTTTTTAGAGAACCGTTAGAATTAATAAAAAATTTTAAAGATGAATTAAATTTTATTAGAAAAGATATTTTAAATTTAGAAAATAATATTAGGAATAATCATGATTCTTTAAAAAATAGTGTCATTAATATTCAATTTCAAAAACAAAATGAAATTGTTGAAACTCATAAAAAAGAGCAATTTTTAGAAATTAAAAGTATAGCAAAACAAGAACAAGAATTAAAAATTATTACTAGTAATTTTCGGAAAGAAAAATTATTAATTAAAGATATTGAGGTTATTGGTATTAATGATGATTTTTTACAAAAAGCTGATAAATTAGAACTTATTAATCTTATTAAAAACTATTTAATTGTTGATGAACAAATTATTAAAAATGAAATTAAAGAACAATGAGATAGTAATAAAGATATTAATTTAATTGGAGTTAAAGGTATTAATTTTAAAATAAATAAAGGAGTGAAATAATTATGAGTAATTTAGGAATAAAAGAATTAATAGCAACAGCAGTTGAAACATATGAATTAAATGTTAATGCTAAATATTTACAAGAAAATTTAATTGCTTTGCAAGAACTAAAATTAAAAAATAATCAAAATTATATTAATTTAGTTGGTAATGCTGATAATGGAAAAATTACAGCTTTAGGAATTATTAATTTAAGTAATAAAGGTTTAATTTTTGGAAAAGATTTTAATATTATTCCATTTAAAAATAAATTAACAACTATTATTGATAGTAGTGTTTTTCAAAAAAGAATGGAAAAAGAACAGTGAATGTTAAAACGCGGAATTATTTATAAAAGTGAAAAATTTGTATGAGATACTGATTTACAAAAGCCAAAACTACACGAAATAGATTTTATGACAAATACAAGTCAATATGAAAATATTATTGGTGCTTATGCTTTTGGTATTAATCGTTTAACTGGTGAAACAAAAGGAATTTTATTAAGAAAATCCGATATTGACCGTTTAAAAAATAGTAGTTCAAGTGGAAATAGTGAATATTCACCTTGAAATAAATGACCAAAAGAAATGGTTGAAGCAAAATTATATCGTAAATTAGCCCAAGAATTAGGAATAGATATTACTGATATTGATTTAGATGAAAAAGAAATAAAAGAAGATGGTAATTTTGATTATATACCTTTTAATGATATTACTGTCGCCAAAAATCAGGGGCAGATGAGCGATGAACCCTTATCAAACAATATAAATACCCCATCTTATACAGAAATAGCGGACACAAACAATAATGTCGTTAAAGAAGAAGACATCTCAAATGTAGTACCAGCAGTTAATAATAACAACGATGAGGAATGAGCCACTTGATAAAAATTGGTATTGACCCATCAGGAACAGGTACTACTGCTATTGTTGTTTATAAAAATAATAAATTAATAGATAAACAAGAATTTATAAATAAAAATTGAAAAGAACAGTATGAATTTATTAATGATAAATTGTTTGATTATGAAGAAAAAATTAATATTGAAGATTGTTTATATACATCTGCTAATGCAAGTAAAGATAGAGATGATTTATTAAGATTATTAGGAGCATTATCTGTTTACAAATATTTTATTAATTGAGTATCACCAAAAAATACTAAATCAGTTGTTAAAAATATGGAAAATTTAAGTAAATATAATGATAGTTGCTTATGGAAATTTGATAAAGATATTAATTTAACTTATCAATATGGTAAAGGTTGAAAATATAATAACAAAAAAATAAGTAATCATTTACGAGATGCAATTATTATTGCTAATTATGAGAGTTAATTTATGAAAGAATCATATAATCAAAAAACAGGAAAATATTATTCTTGCAAAATTCGGAATGTTAATCTTTATTTAGATAAAAAACAAGAAAAAATATGAAATGAATTATCTTATTTTGAGACTTATTCTCAACGAATAGAATATCTTATCAACTTTTATATAACACACAATAAAGAAAAATAAAAAATAACCAATTAAGGTTATTTTTTTAAATACTATTTGTTAGTTTTTGAATAGCATCTTTTTGTGCTTGTTTTTTGTCGTTTACTTTAACTTGTTTTTTAACATTTTTAATTTGACCTGTTTTTAATGCTAATTCTGTTGCATAATCAGGTCCGCGTAAATGTTTTTCGTGGGCAATAACAGCAGTTCTTAATTCTCTAATTTCTGCTTTATATTTTTTAATTTTTTTAGCAGATAATCCAAGAATACCAAGACTACCCATTCCTCCTGCACCAGCTAACACAAGTAAAGCAATCATTAATGTTTCATTCATTTTCTTTAATTCCTTTCTTATTCTTACTCAGACAGTGGCCATCTATCCTTTCAGAACAAAATAATTTATAAATTAAACTATATAACCACCCAAAAAATATCAGCCACCCCTATATATAGTTTATTTTAAATTTAATTCTTTGTTATTTTCTTCTGTTATACCATCTAAATTATTTCATTGTTTTGCTATTCTTGGCTGAATAACTCGCGGATTAATCCGACAATCTAAGCAATGTCTTAAATGGTCTTTTTTTCATTTTGATTTATCAATTCAAATTATAATTAAAGAAATTATTAAAGTAATTAAAGGTAAAATTGTAAATACTAATCCCATTTTAGATATTTTTAATCGTGGAATATCAATTTTCATATCTACTTTTGGTTTACTACTAGCAACAAATATGCCTTGAATTCCATGCGTAAATAAAGGTGTTAATAAAATAGCAATGCCATTACCTCAATATTGACCATAATTATATCAATTAATATTATCTTTTATTGCATTAATCATTCCATATTCTAATCAACAATTTAATAATAAAAATATTAATGTATAAAAACTAACTACCCAACTCCTAATTTTATATTTTCTTTCTCATTCTCTAATATCTTTATGAGTTCAATTATAAGTTGGAATAGGGTCTTTTTTAAATCAATTTCAAGGTAATGCACCCTTTAATCAAGTTGTTTTATCTTGTTTCATTAATTAAAACTCCTTTCTAACTTATTCTTTTTCTTTCAATACTTAATGTTTGCATTTCATGTTTAACGCCATTTTGATTTAATAAACTAATAACAGCATTTTGATAACCTTTTCTTAAACTAATAGATATTGTAAAAATAGGTAACCCTGAAAATTGAAAGGTATTTCCAACTACTACATCATAATTTTTATCAAATCCTTTTTCACTAAAAATTAATGAACTTTTATAAATAGTTTTGTTTTCTTTTAAATATCCTAATTCAACTTTATATTTATATATTCCATTAGGAGTAACTGGCAAAATATATTGAGTATCATTAGGTTTAAAATCACTAGTATTAACTAATTCTCAATCATTTGGTATTTTAGGTAAATCTTTTTTCTGTAAATAAAATTTATCTAAATATTTAGTAGTACCAAATGTATCATCAGTACTTTCAATTCCCACAACTGTACTATCAACAATCATATAATCAGCAGTATTTTTACCACCTTCAAAACTAGGGTCTCAAATTCTTAATTCCCCGTTTTCAGCATTAAAATCAGCATTAGCACGACCACTACTATTAGGTAATAAAGTTATTTTATTTTGTTTTAAATCTGAAACCATTAATTCATCAGCAGTATTTTTAATAATTGTTTTATTATCAATTTTAATAACAGTACTTTGTTTTGCTTTTCAGACACCATTTTCTTCATAAATAGTATCATTATCAAACGGAACATTTATTTCATTATTGTTATTTTTAATAATACTTTTATTGTCAATCTTAGTTTTTTCTTTTTCTATTAAAGCATCAACTTCTAATTGTGTATAATATGCTTCTAAATCTATCGTAGTTAAATCAATACCTTCTTCTTGAAAAGTACGAAACATTTTCTTTAAAGTTGTTAAATTAGCCAATGATTTTGCATAGGTAGGCAATAGACCTTGTCATGTTGTCATAGGGTCATTTTGAGATGAATAGTTAATATCACCAAGATTCATACTTGCTGAAGTAAAAAATTCAATTGGAATGCGGTTAAATGTTCAATGCTCAACAGTAATAAATACCATATTAATACAAATTTTCTTTAATAATGCGTCTTTAAATGTTTCAAATTTTAATTTTGAAAATGGATAGTTTAAATATGAATTAATCATATTTTGAGCTCTTAAAGCAAATGTTTTAAATCATAATTCTACATCACCTTTAAAGAACTTATTATATCGAGTTGGAACTTGTGTAATTTTACCTGTCATTGGAATAAAATTATTATAATTTTCCAAAGTAACATTTTGTCATAATTCATTTAACACTTAATCATCTCCTTATCATTTAATTTTTTTAGAATATATTTTCTTTAATATAAATTTTTTACTATTTAGTAATGTTTTTGTTTTAATTGTTTTGTTTAAATCTTGTTTTGTTCTTAGTTGTTTGTATGTTTGAAATACTAGTCCATTACCCAATAAACTAGTAACCGCACTATCTTCTAGCATATTTAACAATTTATCTTTATTAAAGTTATTTTTAAGTTGTTCTTGCATTTTTAATATCTTAGCAATTGTCCGATATATTTTAAAGCTATCTTTTACTACTTGTTGATAAGCAAGTGGAATAAAAGAAACTAAATTAAATAAACTTGTTTTTTTAAATCCTCAGCCAATAAACCACTCACTGTTCATATAAAATTTAAAAGGTTCAGGAGCCAAAATAAACTTTTCTGCTTTGATTAAAGTTGTCATAACAACAATAGGGGCATATTGCAGATTTTTATAATATATTGTTAAAGCAACTTCACCCGCAACTGATAAAGGAACAATTTTTACTGCTAAAAAAACATCAGAACCATAGGCAAAAGGTAATAATTGGCCTTTTTTAATAGCCTTAGTTTCAAATTTAGATAATATTTTTTTAGTTTTATCAGTAATTTTATTAATTACTTTTTGTTTAATAGCAATTATTTGTTTTTCAATTGGGACTAATAATTTTTTAGTTACTTTTTGAATATAAAAATTTGGGTTTAAATGATTTAAAATTTTATTTAATTTAATTGGTGTTTGGTACAAGATATTTAATAATTTATTATTGTATACTTTGCTACCACGCATTAAATTAGCATTTAATAGTAGGTTTTTACCAACACCTTTTTTATGAAGATTAGTCATAATGTTATATCACTCATTAGTATTAATTTTGCTTATTTTATCAATATTTAATCCATATTCAGACAATCATTTATTAGCATTTTTTTCATTTACGCGTGGTATTTTTTGAACTAATGTAGGACTTATTTTTTGAATATTTTTTTCAATTTTTAATAAATTATTAATTGTTTCTAAATTAGAAACTTTAAAACCCTTATAAAAATCATTTCGGGCTAATTTTCCAATTGTATATAATAAAGTTTCATTATTAGCCTGCTTTGTAAAATCAAATATTAATTTATCAGATAAAACCTTTTTACCCGTAACTTGTTTTACAACATCTTCTAAATTATTAGCAGTTATTACACCTAATTTTTCAAGTAATTTAGTTTCTTTTGCTAATTTTAAAATTCTAGTTGTGCGAGCAGCACGCGTTAATTTTCCAATACCACCAATTGCTGGTAACAAATTTAAGGCAGTACTTTTTGCTGTTACTTCTGATGTTAATTTATCGTATATTTGATTTACAGCAAAATTGGTTGCTGTTTCTACTCCAAACGAGATAAATGCTGCGGCAAAATTAGATAATCCCGCACCAAGACCAACTGCAGATGCTACACCACCAGTTAAAACTGATAAACCAAGGGCTAAAACTTGAATTCCTAAAAATTCTAATAACTGTAAACCAAAACTTTTTTCTTGTTGTTGGATTGACAATCTAGTTGGATTTTTTTTAACAGCATAAATAAGGACTGTTTTAGATGTTCCAATTGGCATATCTATCAAACGAAAAAGTACTATTTTTTAGTACTATTAAGAATTTTTAATTTTAACATCAATCGGATTTGTTTGACCAGTAGCGTTGTTTTTACCTTCAATTTGAACTTCAACAGTTTTATCATTTGTAATATTAATTGGTCAATCTTCACCTTTACTTTCAATAAAGTAATCAAAATCATTTTCAGTTAAAGAACTATCTACGGTTTTAACTGCTTTTAAAACAACATCTTTAAATTGTGGTTTTAACTGCTCTGATGTTGCTTTTGTTGGGTCTGCAACATGAATAGTTGGTTTATCTAATTTATTAATTTTACTAATATCAGTTTTTGTAACAATATGTTTAATAATTCCCTTAGGTTCAACTACTGCTCCACCTAAATATAAAACTCTTTCCATAATCAAAGTATTACCCATTCCAGTACCTAACGCAGCAGCGCCAACCCTTAATGGGGTATGGTCTTTTTTGCGTAAAATAAGAGGGTCATATTTTTTGCTAAATTTAAAAGCAATTGCATTAACTCCATTTGGTAATAATTCAATTGTTCCTTCTGAACCATCTTTATTAATAATTGGTAATTTTTTAGGAACCATATAGTATGTTGTTCCTTCAACAGTTTTCATTGCTCCACTTGTTGCAATTACGCTATTTATTTGGTCGTTTGCTCCAAGTTGTAACTGTAATTTATTACGAATTCCACGAATAAAATCAGCCGAACCCAATACAACTGTTTCTGATGGAGTAAAACCATTTTCATATATTTTATCCATAATTTCATCGTGAATTTGTAAAGCATTAGTATCATCTGCTTTTTGCCCTTGAATAGTTGTAACTGTTCCTTTATTAATAATTTCTAAAATTTTATTGCGTTTATAAGCAACCTCAGTATCCATTGCTTGCTCAATATCAGCAGCCCAAAGATTAGGATTAAAA
This sequence comes from Spiroplasma sp. ald, assembly GCF_044714355.1. Lineage (NCBI taxonomy): Bacteria > Bacillati > Mycoplasmatota > Mollicutes > Entomoplasmatales > Spiroplasmataceae > Spiroplasma > Spiroplasma sp. ald. The sequence continues at coordinate 29,661 of NZ_RXFY01000001.1, forward strand.
TCACTTTCTACGGGGTCTAATTTACGAGCAAAAGTTAAAATTGTATCTAATTCAACAATGCCATCTTCAAATTCCACTGTTGAATATTTTAGTAGGGTATCATCAGTATTAAATACTTGACCGTTTGCTCCCAAACCCTCATTATATTTAATATTTTTCTTTCTTTTATATGTTAAACCAAACTTATTGGCTTCTTTTCACGCAAATAATGCTTCTCAACTAAATTTTTGTTGGTAAGTTTGTAAATATCATTGTTCAAATGTTTCTCGGTCTTGTTTTGTTGCTTGATTAGCAATATCTCCGAAAATTCTTTGTGGGTTTTGTGCCATAATTTACTTCCTTCTTTCTATTTATTAAATACATTGTCTGTATCTAAAATATTGTTTTCTTTGTTTTCTACTTTTGGTACGCCACCAGTATTAACTGTTTGTACCTTAATTAATTCATCATAAACACTTTGCAATTGTGTTTTAATGATTTCAATATCATCAGTAATATCATAAGACTTTAATAAAACATTTTTAAATTCTTCATTATCAGTTAAAGAATTAATAAAGTAAATTACTTCAATTTGTTTTAATTGAATTGTTTGTTGTTCAATTTGTGAAGTTAATTCAATATTTTTTGTTTGTAGTTCGTTGATTTGCTGATTATTATTTTCTAAATTACTTGCATTAAATTCTTCAACTTCAGCATTATTTTCTAAAATAATTTCAGCAGTTTTAATATCTAAACTACCATATTCATTTTTAATAGGTTCATTATTTTCATTAATAAGAACATATTTTACATTTTTTAATGCCATTGTTTTTCCTCCTATTTTTTAATATTTGTATTTGTTCTTTTTTTAATTGCTTTTTGTATAATTTCAAAACTATCTACTCTAAAAGATAAAAAATAGCGTTTAGTTTTTATATTTAACTGATTAAATACTGAGCCTTTAATTTTTATCTCATCATCTTTTTTTAATTTTAAAAACTCAGTTAAAATAGATGGGTTATATATTGATAATGTTGAGTAATTTAATCCGTCTCATTGACATTTAGCCGAACAAGCATCAACTTCAACACCACCAGCAACTAGTGCTTTAATTTTGGTTTTAATCGGATTTTCATGTAATCTAACAGTTAATTCCAATTTATTAATCCTTTTATTTTTTATTTTAGTTTTATTAGTTACTGATTTTTTAGGTAAATTACTTTTTGTTTGTGACATTTTTATCAACTCCTTTTGTTAGAAAATACTGTAAATGTTTTCAAGCATCGTGTTCGTGCTCTGACATTTTAATATTTCCTTTATAAATATAATTTTTCTTAACAACTGGCGATTGTAAAACATAATTTAAATTAAATAGATATTTGCATAAAACTTTTAAACCACCAATGAATTTAGGAGTAGATAATGGATTTTTTATTTTTAAACCTTTATGAAGTTGATAATCTTCAATTATTACAATAACTTTATTTAAATAAGAACAAATTTTATTTTTAAATTGATTTAATATTAAATAAATATTATTTATTGCTTCTTCTTCATTTTTAGAATTAAAAGTAATATTATTAATTATTTTCTTTTGCAAAACATTATAAATAATAATACCAGTTTGACCAATTCCAGCAGGGTCAATTGCAATAATATATTTAGTCATTTTTATCCAAAATAGGTTATATTTCTTTTGTTTTATATTTTTCAACAAAATAAAATCAATTATCGATAATTTTTAAATTGCATTTTAATCGTGTTATTTTTAGGTCTGTTTTTCTATTATTTAATACTTTTTCAATTATAAAATTATTGTTTTCATCTTTTATTGGTTTCCAACAATCAGCAATTTTATAACACATTACAAAACGCATATATTTTCCTCCTATTTTAAAAAAATTTAAATAAATAATCATTTATAATTAAAAAATAATTAATTTATAAAAAATTAAAAGAAATTGCATAAATACAATTCAAATATCTGTAAATTAATTATTTTTTAAATTTATCTCTTTTAAAATTATTATTTATTTAACAAAAATTAAGTAAGGTAAATAAGACCCCAACAACTATACTTTTAAAAATTAATTAAAATAAAAAGATTAAACTATAATTAATTTTAATATTTACTCCAAATTCAATTGTATTTATAACAATTTAAATATTAACAATTAACTTATAGTATAACCGTTAATGATATTATTTTAACATAAAAATTAAAAATAACAATAAAATTTTTAAATTTTATTGTTAAAAACAAAAAAACAGCCAATTGAATTTGGAGTAAAATCAGCTGTTTTTTGTAAGTATTAGTTGCAATACCTACATGAATTATAACATTAAATAAAATATATACAATAAAAAACGCCTTAAAAGATTAAGGCGTTTTTTTTAACAAGTAGACAAAAAAATATTTTACTTGCAACTAATAATTTTTTATCATAAAAAAATAAAGGTACAAATTTTAAAATAATATATTTTTAGTAAGTAAGTGTATTTATATAATTTTTAAGATATTAATTTAAATTCCCTAAATAATTGTATGATGCAACTCTTGTCTACAAATTAATTATAATAAAAATTAAATTAGTTTTACTAAAAAATATTTTTTTGTTATAATTAATTTGTGTTAAGAATTAAATTATAATTCTTAGTATTTAAATTGTTATAAATACAATTGAATTTGGAGTAAATATTAAAATTAATTATAGTTTAATCTTTTTATTTAAAAAGAAAACTTTTTATAAGTAATTTATATAATATTTTTTTCAGATAGTTAATTGTATTTAATGCAACAATTAACTATTTTTAATTTGTTGTTGTGAATAAATTAAAAAAATTTAATAATTTTTGCTTATTTAGAACCCAAAAAACTAAATAAAGATTTTCTTAAAAATTATTGGAGTAAGCTGCTACCATTGGACTAAAAGATGCTACACAACTGTAAACTTGTTTTTTGCGATTTATAAATTAAAGACTTTGATTAAGTTAAACGCGTAGTGGCGTATTCATGACATTTAATAACAAGAATAAAAATAAAATCGTGTGGGTAGCAGTGGCTGACTGTTTAAGAACTGGATTTGGATTTCTTAATTAACTACAGGGGACACATCTCAGGGGGTATTTGTGTTAAAAAATAAAATAGAAATAAATAACAACTAATAAAAAAATAAATTAAAAATAAAGGTGCTAAGGATGGCTAAATTTAACTGACATAAAATAAACCAACAAAATATCATTTGTAAAAGGGGTTGAAAAAATATTTCTGATGAAATCTTTACTAACAAACAATGTACCGAAAAACAGTATCAATTAATCTCTAAATTAATAAAACAATCAGAAAAAAATTTACAACTTGCCAATCAATATTTGTTTCTAAACTTTAAAACAAAAAAATTATTACCCCGAGAAAAATTAGATAAAAAATTTGCCTCAATGTTAATTAATAAAATTATAAATAACAAATAAAAAAAATTATCTGAGTAAGATAATTCTTAATATTTAAATTTTTTACAATTTATCTTAATTTATTAATTATTTCTTTTGTTAGTTTTAATTTCTAACAATTTCATTATATCATAAAAAATTAAAAAAAGAGGTTATTTCAAAATGCAAGACTTTAAAAAAATTAATAATAAACCACGAATTACTAGTTATGAACATTTAAATAAAAAATATGATTTGAATTTTAGTGACTATAATTTTGGTTTTGATTGAGAAGTATTTAAAGATTTTGTTGGTGATAGTTATGCCCGATATTTTACGACGAATTGTTTTTTTAAATTTGTTTCAGCGGGACGTGGTACTAATAAAACATGAAATCATTTAGCAGAAAAATTATTTTTTGCTTGTAATTTTACCGATGCTTCATCTAATATTTTACGAAGATACGCCAACACCCACGAAGATACTACATTTGGCGATACAATTAATGTTTGTAATTATCTATATGATAAATATGGGATTGATATAGGACCTGACAATGAAAATGGTATTGTTTGACCTAAAAATGTTAAAGAAGGTGGCGAGATTGTTTTTCCCAGTGGTGTTCGTATTGCTTTTGCGGGTTATGCTAATGGTAATAAAATTATGGGAAAAGTTGGTAAAGGAAGCGGTATTATATCGGCATGAACTGATGAAATGATACATGCCGAAGAAAAAGAAATCTTAACTGATAAAGAATTAGATAAAAGATATAATAATTTAAGAGTTTCAATGTTTCGTTCTAAAAGTTTAAAGGTGTCTTACGAAAAATATACCGATGATGATGGTAATAAACAATATAATTTAGACAATTATATCGCAGTTAAAGAATTATCTTGAACATTTAAAGAATGAGATAACACAACAAAGCAATACATAAATGTAACAACATATTTTCATAAAACATATTCTAATCAATTTACTTTTAATCCTTTTGATAAATATCATGTTTTTTATGAAAAATTTGTAACGCCATTTTTACCTTTAAATGAAAGAATTAAAACTATTTTAAAAGAAAAAAACCAAGTATATTCAGAAAACAAACAAACATTTAATGGTTTGGGTATTTTTAATTTACGATTAACAATGGGCGCTGTTTGAAATAAAATACCTGATATTACCAAAAAACTTGTTTTAACAAATAAAGAAGAACGACCCGACTTATTTGAACTTGAATATTACGGATTTGAATATAATGACAATGACCCCAGTATTTATGTTTTACGAAATTATCGTAAATATATTAAAGAGTATAATTTACAAGATTTTTATAATCCAAATACAAAACAGTATCAATTTGATAGTTATTCAATTGGGGTTGATTATGCTAATGGTAGTGAAGACCATACGGTGTTTTTATTTAGTGGCTATAAAATTAATGAAAATAATGAATATGATAAATATTTAATTGAAGAAAATGTTGTTACCCCAAAAAATGCAATGAATTTAAATAAAATAGTTGAACATTACGGACAATGAATAATTAATACATTTGATAAATTTGATGGTTTTGAATATGCTACATTTCATTATGATATTAATGCCCACGATTTTATACAAAAATTGCAAGAAGATATTTATCCTTATTTGGGTTATAAAATTAAAATGTTTAAAGCTAAAAAACATCAGACAGCCCTTAATAAAGAAGCAGGCATAATAAATCGTGTAACATGAATAAGAAAAATGTTTGTCCAAGGCAAAATATATGGCATATTAGATAACTTTCCATTTTTAGATAAGTGTATTAGTGAATTAAGATTTAGCGATTCCAAAACAAACACACCAGATAGTAAAATGTATCATGACCCATATGATGCTTTGTTTTATGGTTCTTATCCGTATCGTTTTAAAATGGGAATATAAAAAAACTGCTTTTAAGCAATTTTATTTACCACATTTTCTATTGCCTTCATTGATAGTAAATCATTTATCATCTATTTTTTGAATAACAAAACTACAATTTTCACATTTACTTAAATCTTCATCTAAACTTATTAACTTATACATATTTATTTTATTTCCTTTATTATTTCTTCATAAATTTTAGCAACCTCTCTTCTTACTAACTGGGATAAATTAATTTTATAATTTATTTTTTTTAATTTATTAAGCATAATTTGTGTTTTTTCATCTATTGAAATAGTTTTTATTATTTTTTTATTATTTGTTATTATATTATTTATTTTATCATTAATGTTTTTATCGATGTAATTAAAGTTAGTTTCTATTTTGTCTTGTTTCGGAAAAGATTTATCAACAGAATTTATACTATTTTTTATATTTTCAAATAGGGAGCTTTTCTTTTCTGCCATAATTATATAATTCCCCGTTGTATTAATTCATTTGTTAAAATTCCAATAGGATTTTTATCTGTAATAGAATTAAATTTCATTAACATGGTCTCCTTTTGTCTAACTGTTGATAGCGGTAATTTTGTATCTAATATTTTTTTACCTATTTCACTTTTTTTTAAAGTTTCTAATACCGCTTGATGTGTTTTATTGTTTAGAAATTTATTAATAATAAAATAGTTCATATTATTTTTACATTTAATTCCTAATTCATTTAACATTATTATAGTTTTATTATATGGTTCATTAATAGTTTTAAAACCTTCATAACTAAATTTATGAGGTTCAATGGGAATTATTATTTCATCACAACACAATAATACATTTAATAAAATTTTATTAAATGATGGAAATATATCAAAAAATACATAATCAATTTTATTACTTAATATTTTTTCAATCTTGGAAAAGTTATTTTTTAAAATTAATTCTCCCATTCCCATAGATGTAACTGCAACGTTTGTTTCTAACACCAAATTTTTATATGCAGGAACAATTAAAACATTTTTTATTTTTGATTCCATTATTGAATTGATTAAATCATCAGTTGTTGAATCTTTAAATCATAATTCTATATTTTTAATACTTGTATATTCATTTAATAATGCTCTGCTTAAATTTGCTTGCGGGTCAATATCAAAAACTAATATTTTTTTATTTAACTGCGATAATATATTAATCATATTTAATGTAATGGTAGTTTTGCCAACACCACCCTTGCTATTAGCAAATGTTATTTTTTTCAAAATCATTACTCCTTTACTTTTATTTAATATTATATATAAAATTATATAAAAATAAATACTTTTATTTAATATTATATATAAAATTATATAAAAATAAATACTTTTATTTAATATTATATATAAAATTATATAAAAATAATTGTCAATTCAGTAATTTATTTGAACAAAAAAATAAGTAATATAATTGTTTTTTGGGCGAGCGGTTGATTTTCTGAAATTTTGTGATAAAATGACTTACAAGTTAAAAAAAATTTTGAGGTTCTTTCAAACAAATTTGGGAACCTTTATAAAATTCTTCGCTTAACGCTTAGAATTTTTCCCAAAGATTTTGAAAAGCGCGGCAAAAGTTTTTTTAAACTTTAAGCTATTTTTTACAAACTTATGAAAATCACCGCGAGCCCAAATTAGTAAATAATAATCACAATAAATAATCATTTTAAACAATCTATTTTCTAAAATAGATTTAAAAATTATTGACTTAAGTATAAATATATATATATAATGTTCAATGGATCTTGATAAAAAATTTCAAGATAAAAGAAAGGAAGTAATAAAATGAAAAAACTTTTAAGTTTATTAAGTGTATTAACTATTAGTGGAACTGCTATACCAACAACAATTGCCGCTAGTCCTTATCAAAAAGAAGAAAAATCAAATAGTGAAATTAATTATTTACAAACAAATAATTTAGAAACTTTAAACAGAAATAAAAGACAATTATGAGGTGATCAATTTGATGATTCTACTTTATATAATTCTACACAAAATAATAGAAGCAAATTTAATTTATCTTCGTTAACAAATTTAAATACTTCTTTAGGTAATTTGTTAAATATTAATGATAGTAGTATTTTACAATCATTTTGATTTAATAATCAACATTTATATAATTTACAACATCGTGGACAAGGATTAGTTTCATATTTAAGAGTTGGGCGTATATATGAAAGACAAGGCAGAGCAATTTTATATACAGAACCTAATAATTATTTTGAAGGAACAATAACTGTTTTTTGAAATAAACACACTTCTGGTAATGGTTATCCTAAATCTCCACAACATCAAAGCCCTTTTTCTCCTGGGCATATAGAAATATAATTAAATTTATTTTATTATATTTATAAAATATTTTTAACACAAATACCCCCAATTTTTATTTTCCTTTAGTTAATTTAGAAATTAATATCCAGTACAAGTTAATTTTAGTTTACCTAAAAGAAGAAAATACGAATCTAATATACAACAAATACTAATTAGACTAACTACGGAAGAAAAAATAAACCCTTTAAAATTTAATAAAATAAATTGAAATAAATTAATTTATTTCAATTTTTAATTAAATTAAAAACTAATAGAAAAGAATTAAAAATATGAAAAAAATAATAAGTATTTTAGGAACAATCACTTTAATTGGAACAAGCACAACTAGTTTAGTTGCTTGTAATACACCGCAATATAGTGAAGAACAATTAAAAGAGCAAAAAGAAAAGCATAATTTAAATATAAATGGAAATATTTTAGAATGAATATCTCCACAAGAAAAACCATTTAATAAAGTTGATAATAAGTATTATTTTGCTGTATGACGGGGTAATAAAACTGATGATTGAAAAATTATTAAATTTTTAAATGATACAAATAATGAGAAAAAAATAGATGATTATAATAAATATAGTCTTGTTTTTAAACCACCACGATTTCGTTATTATACATTGTTAATTAAAGAGGGAATTATTTCTACAAATCATACTTGACATGCTGATGATGGTTCATATTTTAAATCAGTTTATCGTTGAAATAAAGATATAGATGTTCCTAATTTAGTTATTGATGAAAATGGTAATATAAAAGTTAATACATAATAAAAAGTCATTTATTAAAATGACTTTTTATATTTCTAATTTAATTAATGATAGTTTTTCATTATCTTTATTAAATAATTGTAAATTATCAATATTAATTTGTTCTTTTTCTGTAAAAATTGTAATGTCATAATTTCCATAACCTCAAATACCGGATATTTCAATTTGATTTAAAATAAATAATTTTTGATGATTATAAAAAGTTATTTTAATATTATCTTCAACTAAATATTTAGTCATACTTGCCCAAACCGCCTTAGAATAAAGTAATCTATATCATTGTGAAAAATAGTTTAAATATTTTTCTATTTTATCATTAGAAACAATTAAATTAGTTAAGTACTTACCATATTCGCCATCAGATAATTTAATTTCAGCAGGAATAAGTGAAGGAATGTTGTTTATTTCTAATTCATTTGTTATTGATAACCAGTTAAAATAATTTGCTTCTAATTGATAAATGGGGTTTTCTGAAATATCTTTGTTTTTAATAGTTACTTTAATTTCATTATCATTATTTATGTTGGTTTGTTGCTTTAAATTTCAATCTGTAATTTGTCCTGTTTTAGGTGAAATAAATGGTGTATTAGGCTCACTATTATCATTTCAACGATAAACTGATTTAAAATATGAACCATCATCAGCATGTCAAGTATGATTTGTAGAAATAATTCCCTCTTTAATTAACAATGTATAATAACGAAATCGTGGTGGTTTAAAAACAAGACTATATTTATTATAATCATCTATTTTTTTCTCATTATTTGTATCATTTAAAAATTTAATAATTTTTCAATCATCAGTTTTATTACCCCGTCATACAGCAAAATAATATTTATTATCTACTTGATTAAATGGCTGGTCATCATGATAAACCTCTTTTCAATAATTTGTTGGTGTTGGTGGAGTGGGACCACCAGTAAAATTAAAATATGATGAATTTAATTTAACTTTACAGTTTTCAAATTCTCAATATCCAGTTTCTACCTCTCTTGGATTAGATATTAATTCAAAATAATAAGGTGAAAATAACTTAACATCGTCATTATAACCTTTATTAATTGCATACTTACTATATGTATAATTTGATAACATATAGATAATTTGTTTAAATCTTTTTACAGCAGTATCATTTAAAGATTTATAATTATCTAATTTTCAGTTTTCAAATAAACCATCAATAACATTCTCGGGCTTTTGTCCTTCAAATTGTTGGCGTAATTCGGCCGCTTTATTTGTAGGGTTACCTTTTTCATCGTATTTTGCACCTTGAAATTTTCTGTCATAATTGTAGCGATATGTTAAATAATTTAATAAAACTTTATCTAAACCATTTTTATTTATTAATTCTAATACATCTTTACCTTGAATGTAATTTTTAGCAATACTTCATGGTAAAAAACTTTTTGTAAATCAATATTGAAATACTCTTAAATTAGGTTCTGTTTCAATTGGCATTGATAGTAAAGGTAATAAACTAGCGTTTTCAATATTTGATGGAGGATAAGAATAAACACCATTGATATTGCCTCAGCATTTAATATTACCAAATAACATAGATTTAGGATATTTAATTTCAATCCCAGTAAATACTGTATCTTCGGGCAATGATTTTTGTAATACTAAATGAATACTATTTTGATTTTTTCATTTAAAGTCAGTTATTTTTACTAAATGTGTAGATTTAATAATGTCAACACCATCGGGTGTATAGGGGCGCTTATATTCTTCAATGATATAACATTCATTTTTATTGTCTTCACTAATTTGCTCATTAATAGATATTATTTTTAAGTCTAATGTTTCTAAAAATTCTTTATCTTGTTTTGAAATATCATTAATTAAAATATCTTTTTCATCAATCATTACATAACTTGTGCTATTATTTTGAACTGTGGTATTTTGCTGAATTTGTAATTTAAAATTAAAATCACTAATTTCATAACCCGTTATTTTAATATATTCATCTTTGTCAATAAAACCGATTTTAACGCTATTTTGAGAGTAGTTTAAGGTAGGTTTTTGCTTTGTCTTAACAAGATTATTAATTTTATAAATATATAAGGTTCTTGCACGGTCTTCAGTAAATAATTGTTCTAAGTCGGGATCGCTGTACTGTGAATGATTAGCAAAATCTAACGGAATACTATCAATTGAATAATCAATTGGTTCATCATTTTCTGCTAATTGTGCTAACATTTTTTCAGATGGTTTTAACATTATTCTTGTTCTCCTTCTTCGTTAGGAATATTGATAATATTTTCGTTGTTTTTTAATTGTCTGTTTAAAGTAGCATTTACTGGTAAGCGAACATCAACAATTAACTCATCAATATTTTTAATATTGAATGTTCTACTGTTTAAAATAGCATTATCATATTTAATTAACTTAATAATAAATTCAGTTAATTTAATTTCTCTAATATATATCATTTGCTCGTATGATGCGTTTGTTTGAATATTTACACCAGCAACTTCTGCTTGGGTTTGTTGAGCCCCCTTAGCAATAGCAGGCACATGATGGCGATTTATTTTATAGTAATTAGTTAATAATCAATCATATATTTTGGTTAATTGTTCACCTTTAAAATTACCAGCGATATAGTCTACTGGTTGAAAATTACTATCAGGGTCTCCTTCAACTAATAACAAATCATTTTCAATAAATGAAGCTAACATTTTACTAATTTCTTGGTCAACAACACCAGTTACTCCATTAGTATTAATTGTAAATTTACCACTATTTAATAATGGGTCTAACATAATCTTTTCAGCAATAATATCTAAAATACTAGCAAATTGTTTACCATAACGAGCAGAAGGTTCAAAATTAGGATTATTAGGAATAATTTCAATCGGGATAAAATTAAGTGGTAATATTTCTTCTCTTTGTAAAGTTGTATAGTTATTTCATTTTTTATCATCAATATATAAGTCGGTAATAGTACTGTATAATCGTGTTTTTAACTTTCTAATAACTTTTACTTGTTTAGTTACATAATCAATCTCTAATTTTTCAGTAATAAAAACACTCTGGTCATTTTTAATATAAGGTTCATAATCAAAAGTACAAGATACTAAATTACCTAATTCATCATACTGGTCATTGAAAAAATCAATAGTAATAAAATTAAGTTTAGAATTATTAGCAAAAATAAAATATGCACCCTTACCATTCCTATTAATTTTATATTCGTTATATCAATTCTTATTAGTAAAGTCCTGCATTTTTAAAAAATTATTAATTAATTTAGTATCTATTTTTTGATTAGTAATTGGATTATAAATGATAATTTCTAACTCACGCGGATTTAAAAAATTAGCATTATCTTCGCATATTCTTTTTTCTAAGATCTCATTATGCTTTTGAACAGTAACCTTTTTACGATTAGTAATAGTTGATGCTAAATTAAGATAATAACTATCAATATCATAACTCTTTTTTAATTTCTTTTTTGCTGGTAACAATCCCATTTATAACACCTCTTTATTTTGTATTTTCTTTTTTAATAACATCTTCAATATTATCTTGTTTTTGGTTTTTGTTATGTGTTTTGATAAATCTAATTGTTTCAATAATTAAAATGATAATTCCAGCTCCGATAAGCATTGCTGAAACAATAACATATGCTGGTCAAGAAATACCTAATGTTTTTTCTCCTATAAAACAAATAATAATTCCTGCGATAAAAAACAATGATGAAACTCCAAATATTTTCAAAAACATAATTACATCTTTAACTTCTACTTTTGGCATAAAAACATCTCCTTTCTAATTTATTTTTTTCTTTGAATATATAATTTTTTAATTTTAACATTATTTGATGTTGATGATAATTTAAACTCACCGTTGGAAAATAATTGAATGGTAATTCAACCACTTGGATTATTTCCATATGATATTCCACTTGCTAATTGACCTTTAAAATTTATATGCGTAATTATATATAGTTCTATCTCAAGCGTTGTATAACACCATAAACGATAATAATATTCTGACTTATTAAAATTTTTAATTTTATATCCTTTAGAATCTTGAACAAAATCACTAGTATCAACAACTTCTCAATTATTTGGTATTTTAGGTAAATCTTTTTTCTGTAAATAAAATTTATCTAAATATTTAGTAGTACCAAATGTATCATCAGTACTTTCAATTCCCACAACTGTACTATCAA
>NZ_RXFY01000010.1:0-20028 GCF_044714355.1 Spiroplasma sp. ald
ATAATTTCTATTTTAAATATATTTTATAGGAATTTTAAAATAACTAGGTTATGCAAGAAGTCTAATATTGTAGGTTGACAGACAAATTTAACATGGCCAGAACAAAAACGAATTATTACACAATTTATTCCAGGTTTAGCAAAAGTAGATATTGTTCGATATGGAGTTTTACATAAAAATAATTATATTACTTCACCAAAAGTTTTAAAACAATTTTTACAATATAAACAAAATAATAATATTTTTTTTGCTGGTCAAATTATTGAGGTAGAATGTTATTTAGAATTAGCGGCAGCAGGTTTATTATGTGCTTTAAATGTCTATCAATATGTAATGGATTTACCATTAATTAAATTTCCTTCAGAAACTGTGTTAGGAGCATTAGTCAACTATGTTACAAATCCAAAACAACGAGATTTAAAACCAATGAAAGCAAATCTTGGCATTATGCCAACTTTAACAACTAAGTTTAAAAATAAACCAGAGAAAAATTTAGTACTTTATTCTCGGGCAATAAAAAAAATAAATGAAACTATTAAAAAATATCAAATTAAATTATAATACTTATAAAGAAATTTATTAATATAGGTTATGAATAATAAAACAGGAAAAGGAAGAAAATATGCAAGAATATATATACATTTACGGAATTAATCCTGTTGTGGAGTCATTACTAAATCCAGCAGTGAAAATTAATAAACTTTATTTATTACTACAAGGGAAAAATAATGATTATTATTTGAAACTAGCTAAAAGTCGTCAAATTAAAGTTGTCTTTTGTTCAACAGATAAAATGACAACTCTTGTACAAACTAGTAAGCATCAAAGTCTGGTATTGGAAATTTGCAAGCCAGAAAATTATTCATTAACTGCAATAACAACAAAAGCATTACAAAATAGACATCCATTTTTATTAGTCCTTGATCAAATTTCTGACCCACATAATTTTGGGGCAATTTTGCGTACTTGTGATTTGTTTAATGTTGATGGGGTTATTATTCTAGAAAAACGCCAAGTTGATATTAATGCTACTGTTGCCAAAACCTCTGCAGGTGCTTTTAATTATGTTCCAGTTTGTCGAGTAAATAATTTAACTAATGCAATTGAATATTTAAAAAAACAAGGGTTTTGAATTTATGCAACAAGTTTAACTATAACAGCCCACAATGTAATTGAATTAAAATATGATACGCCAATTTGTCTAATCGTAGGGAATGAAGGAACAGGGATTAGCGCAAAATTATTAAAGCATTCTGATTTTAATATTTATATTCCAACAACAGGTCATATTGATTCTTTAAATGTATCGGTTGCTAGTGCTATTTTAATTTATCAAATTAAAATGTTGCAACAATAAAATTTAATTTAGAAAGGATTTGACTATTGTTACGATGAATGAATATGAATTACTTTATTTATTTCAAGAAGGTCATAATCAAACAGCATTATTTAGTTTATATAAATTATATGTACCCTTTCTAGAAGATGTTAAGCGCCGAACTTTTTATAAGTATTTTGGTTTACCAATTGAATTAGCTGATTTAGAAAGTTTAAAGTATTTTTCAGTATTAGAAAGTGCCAAAATGTATAATCCCCATTCGTCAAAAAAATTAAAAGACTTTATTTTTCAACGTTACACATGAGATATTCATAAACAAATTCGTCAATTTTTTAATTTAAAAAATAAAGTTTTAAATTATTACATTAAATTAACTAATGAAAATATTACTAATCAAGATGAAAATTTTTCAAATAAAATTGCTTGTTTTGATGAACAAAAACAAATTATTAAAATATTTTATCAACGATTATCACCATTAGAAAAAGAAGTATTTCGGATATGATTTGCTGGTGAAAATATTTATAATATTCACCACTTATTAGGGTTAAATTATCGGCAAGTTGATAATGCAATGCAACGAATTATGCAAAAAACAAGAAATTTTTACAAAAATAGTTAATTAAGTATATGAATATTGTTATTAATATACTATAATTAATTATGGTGAATATTATGCGCGAAAAGATTATATTAGTATGTTCAGAATGTTTAAATCGAAACTATACAACATTTAAAAACAAAATGACACAAAAAGAACGATTAGAAATAAATAAGTTTTGTAAAACATGTAATAAACATACTAAACATAAAGAAACAAGGTAGAGGTGTTTGCAATGAAAAAAAATGAAAAATCAAAAAAGAATGTTAAAACTGTTTTAACAAAAGAAGAAAAAAAAGCGTTAAAAATTCAAAATAAAAATGAAAAAGCAGCGCTAATTTTTCAAAAAAAAGCAAGTAAAACAGCACCAATTCAAGTTGGGACAAAAAAAGTAAGCACAACACCAGAGGTTAATGAGAATGGTGAACCAATTAAAAAAGGTCTTTTTAAGCGTAAAAATTCAAATAAAAGTAAAAAAACAAATTGAAAATTAGCTTTTCGTGAATTTCCTGTTAAAATGGCAAAAGAAGTCACAAGAATTCGATGAACAAGTAAGGGTAGCTTAGGACGCAAGTTTTTAATCACAATTTTATTTATTATTGCTTTTGCGGTGTTTTATTTAGTATTAGATTTAGTTTTACATCATTTACTAACTGTTGCTCGCATTATATAATAGATAAGTTTAAAAGGAGTAAAGTAAGGTAATGTTAGGAAAAAACACAATAACAGATGAAATCATTGATAATGATAAAAGTGAAGACAGAGAAACTTTAGAAAATTTTACAAAGTATCCTGGAAAATTATATGTAATTAATTGTTATTCTGGGCATGAAGACCGTGTTCGTGATGACTTAATTCAACGGGTAGAATCATTAAATATGAAAGATGTTGTTTTTGATATTAGAGTTATAAAAGAGATAGTTTCAGCCAAAAAAGGTGGAAAACTAATAGAAAAAGAAAAAAATGTTTATCCGGGTTATATTTTTATTAATATGATTATGAACGATGAAGCTTGATATATTGTTCGGAACACAACAGGGGTTACTGGATTTATTGGCTCATCAGGGCGAGGAACAAAACCTTTTCCTTTAACAGATCAAGAAGCAAGAACAATGCTTTCAAAATCATTGGCAGCTAAAAAAACAGCAACACAGCAAGGGAAAAAAGTTAAAAAAATATTTGTGGCAAACTTCGAAGTGAATGATTATGTTCGAATTTTATCAGGAACTTTTACCGATATGGAAGGACAAGTAACAAAAATTGATACTTCAAAAGGGATTGCGATAGTAAATTTAGAAATGTTTGGTCGTTTGACACCTACTGAAGTTAAATTTGACCAATGTAAAAAAATTGGTTAGGTTAGCATAGCAAATTAATATTAATTTTTGTTATGTTTTTTTAAAATGATAAATGTAAACCGTTTAACTGAGGATACTTTTTTTATGCGAAATTCTGTTGTTGTTGCACGCGAACTATTAGGAAAATATTTAGTTCGAATTATTGATGGGAAAAAAATTATTTGTAAAATTATTGAAACTGAAGCTTATGATGGACCCGAAGATGATGCTAATCATGGTTTTAACAATAAACGTAGTTCTCGTAATGAAACACTTTTTTGAAAAGGTGGCTTTGCACATGTTTTTCTCATTTATGGGATGTATCATTGTTTTAATATTGTTACTGACCAAGTTGATTTTCCAAGTGCAGTTTTATTACGCGCTGGTGAAATTATTATTGATGAAACTGTTCCTGACTTTGTTTCAACACCACGGTTAGCAAATGGTCCTGGGAAGTTATCGCGCTATTTAAAAATTACTAAAGCTGATGATGGACTTTCTCTGCTAGAAAGTGCAGTTTTATATCTTGCCGAAGATACAGCACCAACTGCAATTGAAATTACAACTACACCACGGGTCAACATTGAATATGCAACAAATTTTAAATTAAAACCATATCGATTTTATATTACAGATCATAAAGCAGTTTCGAAAAAATAAGAGGTCAAAATGAATAAAGCAAAAAAAGCAGAAATTTGAAAGGTTCACCGGGAATTTCCTTATCTTGAGATTAGCAATATGGGGCGTGTTCGTAATATTGTAACAAAGAAAGTTAAGGAATTAAAGAAGCCAAAAAATACTAATTATTATTTAATTCGTCGTTGTGAAGATGGAAAAACAAAAACAAGGCCATTACATAAGTTGGTTGTTGAGTTATTTATTGGTTCAGTTCCGCCAAATATGACAATTGATCATATTAATGGTAATCCTCGTGATAATCGAGCAGAAAATTTAGAAATTGTTTCAAAACGAGAAAATACAATTCGGCAAATTAGGATGTGATCACATCCGCATAGTTTTTATAATCGAGATTTAGTGAAAGCACATAGTGAGAAACGATGAATGTATCGTGGTGAACTATATAATTGAATTGAAATCTTAAAGCTATTACATGCTCAAGGAATTATATACTATCAAGTGAAATGAAAAGGAAGTAGTAAAGGGCGAATTGGTCAATTACCAAATGGTGAAACAATTGTGCGTGTCAAAAATATTGATTCTAATAATGGTGATGATGATAATGGTGATGATGATGATTTTTAAAAAAACTATTATGTTGTTTATTCATAATAGTTTTTTTAAAAAAATGATTTGTGGTTTAAGTCCAGCACTAGCATTTAAGTCAATAATACCATGATAGTTTAATTTAATAGCATCAAGAAGTGTTGCTGATATGCAAACATCTGTAGCAACACCAACAATGACTAAGTTAGTAACCTTGTGTTCTTGAAGAAATTCATGTAATCCATTTGAAGTATGATTATCACTAAAAAACCACTGTAGCTATCAAAATCTTGTTGTGTTCCTTTTAAAATTAATATGGTCAAATTGCGATGTAGTTAATTTATATAACTCACTGCCAAATGTATTTGCAATGCAATGTGGACCTCATTTAGCAAACGAACAATGATTATTAGGATGAAAATCTTTTGTCGCAATAACTAAATCACCATTCTGATGAAATTGATCAATTAAAGCAACAATTTTTTCATATAATTTTTCTACTCCTGGAACATATAACGCTCCTTTAGGATCAACAAAGTCATTTTGATAATTAACCACAATTAAGGCTTTTTTATTCATTTCATAATCCTCTCAATTATTTTTTAAATGTTTATATATTACCATATATATTGTTATAATATTAAAAGAAATTAAAAATTATAGGGAGATATTGATGATTAAATTAATTAAAACAGCGTTACCAGAATTAGAAATTATACCTGAGCAAGAAAAACAGTTACAATTATATTATCAATATTTAGTTGAACAAAACCAAATTATGAATTTAACTACAATTATTAATGAAGACGAGGTTTATATTAAACATTTTCTTGATTCAGGATTATTATTAAAAGAATTCTCATTGTCAAAGGAGATGACAGTTAGTGATGTTGGCAGTGGGGCTGGTTTTCCGGGGCTGGTTTTAAAAATTTTTTGCCCAACAATTAAATTAACAATTATTGAAGCATTAGAAAAACGATGCTTATTTTTACAACAATTAGTGATGAAGTTACAATTAAAAAATGTTGAAATTATTCATGCTCGAGCAGAGGAATATAGTCGAGAGCATGCTGAATCTTTTGAACTTGTTGTTTCTCGTGCTGTTGCTAATTTAGGGGTGCTTTTAGAATTAGTAGTGCGAATGGTTAAAACATCGGGAAGGATTATTTGTTATAAAGGGCCAAATGTTAAGGCTGAATTACAAGCAGCGCAAAAAACTTTATCAGTTTTAAATTTAAAATTAGAAAAAATTCAACATGAAACGATTCCACAACTTGGTGAACGAAACATTTGTTATTTTATTAAAACAGAGGCAACTGCAGAACCATATCCTCGTCGGTTTAATCAAATAAAAAAATTTCCAATTGGATAAAGTGTTATATAATAATAATGTATAAAATTATCAGATGCAACGGAACAGAAAGGACAATTATGGGAAAAATTATTGCAATTACAAACCAAAAAGGTGGCGTTGGTAAAACAACAACTTCGATTAACTTAGCGGCCGGATTGGCACGTACTGGACGAAAGGTTTTATTAGTGGATATTGATCCCCAAGGAAATGCAACAACGGGGACAGGTGCTAATAAAGAAGAAATTCATGAAAGTATGTATGATGTTTTAGTTGGACAAATCCCATTAAAAAATATTATTATTTCAAATATTATGATTAATGTTGATTTAGCACCAGCAACTATTTCATTAGCGGGAGCAGATATTTATTTGATGGAAAAAACAGAAGATAACCAAAGCATTTTATTAGAGCGGATTAAACCGGTTCGTGATAAGTATGATTTTATTTTAATTGATTGTCCCCCTTCCTTAGGATTAATTAATCGAAACGCACTAGCTTGTGCTGATTCTGTTTTAATTCCAATTCAAGCAGAATATTATGCTTTAGAAGGTTTGGCACAGTTATTAACAACAATTCATTTTGTACAAAAAATGTTTAATGAAAGTTTAACAATTGAAGGAATTGTTTTAACAATGTTTGATTCACGAACAAAATTATCATTTGAAGTTATGACAGAAGTTAAAAAATATTTTAATGAAAAAGTTTATCGAACACATATTCCAAGAAATGTTAAAATTAGTGAATCACCATCACATGGTTTGAGTATTTTTGAATATGATAAAGGTGGTGCAGGTGCAGTTGCTTATGAAGAATTAGCGAGAGAGGTGTTGGCAAACAATGACAAGTAATACTAAGAGTCGATTAAGTTCAAAAGGGCTAGATAAAATTTTTGGTGAAGGAATCAACGAAGTAATTAAAGGGATTGAAAGCAATGATGCATTAAAAGAGACAGCGAATGAAATTGTATTAGCGGAAATTTTTCCTAATCCGCATCAACCCCGCAAAAATTTTAATGAAGAAGAATTAACAGAATTAGCACAGTCAATTAAAGAATATGGTTTAATTCAACCTATTATTGTAAAAAAAACGAATAATGGTTATTATTTAGTTGCCGGAGAGCGTCGTAGTCGGGCTGCCAAATTAGCAGGATTAACAACAATTCCAGCAATTGTTGTTGATTTTAATGATCAGCAGATGAAAGAAGTTGCTTTAATTGAAAACATTCAACGGGTTGATTTAAATTCAATTGAAGAAGCTAATGCTTATAAAGAATTAATTGAGTTACTAGGATTAACCCAAGAAGAATTAGCACAACGAATTGGAAAATCACGAAGTCATGTCACAAATACGATGCGATTATTAAATTTACCAACTGAAGTGCAAATCTTGTTATTAGAAAATAAAGTAACAATGGGGCAAGTTAAACCATTAATTAGTTTAAATGTTGACAAAAATGAATTAAAAAATATTATTAATAAGATTATTAATTTAAGTTTAAATGCGCGTCAGGTTGAAGAATTGGTCAAAGAATATAATCCAAAAATAACGAAACCATTAATTGAAAATTCAGAGAAGGATTCATCAAAACGAGTTGTTAATGAATTTTTGGAAAATAAAATAATACGAAAATTAGGAACAAAAGTAGTTATTGATACTGACAAAATTGTTATCAAGTATACTGGAATTAAAGATTTAAACCGTATTTTAGAATTATTAGGTTTAATTGATGATTAATTAATAGTAAGGAAGAACATAATGGCATTAAAAATGGGAATAGTTGGTTTACCAAACGTTGGTAAATCAACTTTATTTAACGCAATTACAAATTCACAAGTTGAAGCATCTAATTATCCATTTGCAACAATTAATCCAAATGTTGGAACGGTAGAAGTTCCTGATGAACGAATGGATACTTTAATTACTCTTTGTGCTCCGCACAAAGCAATTCATAGTACCTTTGAATTTTATGATATTGCTGGATTAATTGCGGGAGCTAGTAAAGGTGAAGGTTTAGGAAATGCTTTTTTGCAAAATATTCGCGAAACTGATGCAATTTGTATGGTCATTCGTTGTTTTGATAATAAAGATATTACCCACGTTGAAGGAACAATTGATCCAATTCGTGATATTGAAATTATTAATTTAGAATTAATTATTTCTGACCAAGAACAAATTAAAAAACGAATTGATAAAATTAGCAAAAAAGCACAAACTTTAAAACAAAAAGAAGATGTTTTTGAGTATGAATTATTATTAAAGTTAGCAACAGGATTAGAACAAAATAAATTATTAAAAGATTTAACATTATCAGATGATGAACTAAAAGTAGTAAAAAATTTTAATTTATTAACAATTAAACCTTTTATTTATGTTGCTAATGTTGCAGAAAGTGATTTAAACCAACCAGATAATTTTTATGTTAAAACAGTTAAAGAATATGCTAAACAACAAGCAATTGAAGTCGTTGTTATTTGTGCTAAAATTGAAGAAGAATTATCAGCATTAGAACCAGATGATCGGAAATTATTAATGGCTGATTATGGCATTAAAAAAGCTGGTTTAAGTCAATTAATTAAAAAATCTTATGCTTTATTAAGTTTACAAACATTTTTTACTGCTGGCAAGCAAGAAGTACGAGCATGGACTTTTAAAAAAGGAGCAACAGCACCAATGTGTGCAGGAATCATTCATTCTGACTTTGAACGTGGTTTTATTCGAGCAGAAGTTTATTCATATGATGATTTAGTGCAATATGGTAGTGAAAAAGCTGTAAAAGAAAATGGTCGGTTACGAAGCGAAGGAAAAACTTATGTTATGCAAGACGGCGATATATGTTTTTTTAAATTTAATGTTTAGGGAGAAATAATAATGCGAATTGGCAATAGTTATGATTTACATAATTTAAAAGTAGGAACTGGTTTTTATTTAGGGGGAATTTTTATTCCATGCCAATACCAAATTGAAGCTGTTTCTGATGGTGATATTTTGTTACATACAATTAGTGAAGCAATTATTGGAGCCTTAGGATTAGGTGATTTAGGAGAATGGTTTGATGAAACAAATAAAAAACTTAATTCACAATTAATTTTAAAAAAAGCATTAACATTAATGACTGAACAGAATTATGAAATTAGTAATATTGATGCAACAATTATTATTGATGAACCACACTTGCAAAAGCATAAAAAAGCAATTAAAACTAATTTACAAAAATTATTACAAATTACGTCTGAAAAAATTAACTTAAAAGCAACAACTACTGAACAAAATTTTCCAAATATTATACAAAGTTATACAACATTATTACTTTTAAAGCAAAATGATTAGGTCAAAAGTTAGAATGGGGGATTAAAATGAAACAAAAAGTCAGATTACGTTACGCACCAAGTCCAACGGGATTTTTACATATTGGTAATACAAGAACAGCATTATTTAATTATTTATTTGCAAAACATTATGATGGTGTTTTTGTTCTACGAATTGAAGATACAGATATTGAACGAAATGTTGAAGGAGCGATTGCGTCACAATTAGATAATTTACGTTGATTAGGAATTGAACCAGATGAAACAATTGATCGCCCAGGGTTTTATGGACCATATCGACAATTAGAACGGTTAGAACTTTATCAAAAATATGCGCAAAAATTATTAACAACAAAAAAAGCATATTATTGTTTTTGTACACCAGCTGAACTTGAAAAAGACCGTGAAGCACAATTGGCAAAAGGATATCTTTCACCACGTTATAATCGCAAATGTTGACAATTAACTTCTGAACAAATTGCTGAAAAATTAGCAAAACAAGTCCCATATAATTTACGTTTTTTCGTTCCTGATGAAGCAAGTTATGATTTTAATGATTTAGTCCGCGGTCCTGTTCATTTTGAAGGAAAAGATCTTGGCGATTGAGTTATTTTAAAATCAAATGGAATTCCAACTTATAATTTTGCGGTCGTAATTGATGATATGTTAATGGAAATTAGTCATGTTGTTCGGGGAGAAGAACATATTTCTAATACACCAAAACAATTAATGATTTACGAAGCATTTAATGCTAAGCCACCAATTTTTGCTCATTTAACCTTAATTGTTAATGAGCAACATAAAAAGTTGTCAAAACGAGATAGTCATTTAATGCAATTTATTAGCCAATATAGAACATTAGGATATTTACCAACAGCAATTTTTAATTTTATTAGTTTATTAGGATGATCGCCTCCGGGCACTGTTGAAATTTTTAGTCATGATGAATTAATTAAAATTTTTGATGAAACGCGGTTTAGTAAATCGCCAAGTATGTTTGATGTTAAAAAAATAACTTGAATGAATAATTATTATCTTAAAGCAATGGATGATGAGGATTATCTAACTTTTGTTCGACCTTTTTTAGCAGAAAGCTATGATTTAACAAAAAAAACACCAGAATGAGTAAATATGTTATTATTAATTTATAAAAAAGAACTTCAATATGGGGCAGAAATTGTTACCTTAACAAAACCATTTTTTGAACCAACAACAAAGTTATCAATGGCAACACAAGCAGTGTTAACAGAATTGAGTGGTTATGAAGAAATGATAACATCTTTTAAAACAGCGTTAAGTCAATTGCCAGTTTGAGATGAACCAAATATTAAGCAATTAATTAGTAAAATGGGGGAACAATATGCTATGAAAGGAAAGAATTTATTTATGCCAATTAGAATTTTTACTTCTCATCAAGAACATGGACCAGAACTAGACAAGGTTATTTATTTATTAGGGAAAGAACAAGTAATTAATAATATTACTAAATTACAATAACGAAAAAATGAAATTACCACTAACAATCCGAGATAGTGTTCATGGCGATATTGAAATTAATGAAGAAATTACCGTAAAATTAATTAACACTCCAGAATTTCAACGCTTGCGTCGCATTAGTCAATTAGCAGGGGGACAATTTGTTTTTCCAAGTGCGTCGCATACGCGTTTTTCACATTGTATTGGTGTTTATCATTTAGTTAGTAAAATGTTAGAAACAGCAAGTTTTCAAGAAATGTATAGTACGCATGAACAATTATTGGTTAAATTAGCAGGATTACTGCATGATGTTGGTCATGGTCCATTTTCACATACATTTGAAATGACTAATCATGTCACAAAACAGAATATTAGTCATGAAAATTATTCGTCTTTATTAATTAAAAATCCAACAACAAATATTAATAAAATCTTAGCGGTTGAATTTAGTCCAGAAGAAATTAATGAACTATGTATGATGATTGAAGGTAAACAGCCGGACGGGGTTTTATCATCTTTAGTATCTTCACAATTAGATGCTGACCGAATGGATTATTTATTACGTGATGGACAAACAAGCGGTGTAGGTTATAGTCATGTTGATACACAGTGAATTATTCGGCATTTATTTATTAAAGATAAAAAGATTGTTTTTCCGTTAAAAGTACAGTATGCAATTGAATCATTTTTAATTGGCCGTTATCATATGTATAAGCAAATTTATTTACATCCACTAAGCATTGGGTTTGATTTAACTTTCCAAATGATGTTCAAACGATTGTATGATTTATACCATAGCAATTATCAATTTAAAAATAAAGTAATAATTACTTTATTAATTCCAGTGTTGGAAGGAAAAATGATGAGTCCAGATCAATATTGTACATTAGATGATTATACATTATTTACATATTTAAAAATGTTAGAAAATGAAAATGATGAAATTTTAGTTACATTAATTAAAATGTTCACGACACGAAATTTTTTGCAAAAAATAAACCCAGCAAAAAGAAATTTCGAAGAAATTAAAAATAATTTGATAAAAAAATATAAAAGCCATTATAATTACTTTATGGTTGAATATAACCTAAAACCAGTTAAATTATATGATAGTGATACTAAACCAATTTATATTGATACACCAAAAGGAATAAAATGCATTATGGAAGTTTCAGAAGTCTTAGCATTTAAAAATAATAGTAAAAAGACAGCAACAACAATTTGGTTTTCAATTGGAGAAAAATATGAGAATAATTAATAAGAAAGGTTTAAATTAATGAACTATAATGTAGAGTTATTAGAATTAGTGTATTCATATTTAAAAAAGAAAAAAAATAGCGATACTTTTGAAAATATTTGAAATGATATAGCATCAAAAAGTGATGTAACAGTCCAAGGAGCCAGCAAAGAAGATGTCATTGCAGAATTATATACTGATTTGGTGTTAGATAATCGTTTTGTGTTGACAAGTGAAGGTATGTGAGGGTTACGTGAATTCTTAAAATATGATGAAATTAAAAAACAATATGATTATACTGACCAGTTTGAAACAACAGAAGAATTTGAAGATATTGATTTAGATGAAGAAGATGAAGAGGAAAATGATGAAGAAGAATCATTAATTGATACTCTTGATTTTGATGATACATTAGATGATGATGATAACGAGGAAGATGATTTTGTTGAAATAGAAGTTGATGATGATTTAATTGAAAATAATTATTCTATTGATGATGACGATGAAACATTAGCAGCTAAATTAGGTATTACAGAAGAAATTGACTGAAAAGCTCTTGAAAAAGAAATGGAAGAAAATAATTAATACCAAGATTAAAGAGTGTTAGAAGTGACAACCCTGTTAATTTCTAAACTCTTTTTAATTTGAGGATGAAAGGATGATAAGATAATGGCAAAATATATTTTTGTAACTGGTGGAGTTGTCAGTGGCTTAGGGAAAGGCATTACAGCTTCTTCAATTGGTGTTTTATTAAAAGCAAGTGGATTAAATGTTTTTATGCAAAAATTTGATCCATATTTAAATGTTGACCCTGGAACAATGAATCCTTATCAACATGGTGAAGTTTTTGTAACAGCAGATGGTGCTGAAACAGATTTAGATTTAGGACATTATGAACGTTTTATTGATGAAAATTTAACAAAAGAATCAAATATCACTTCAGGACGAATATATAAAAATGTAATTGAAAAAGAACGCCGTGGCGAATATGAAGGTGGGACAGTTCAAGTTGTTCCCCATGTTACTAATGAAATTAAAAAGAAAGTTTATCATGCGGCATCAAAATCAAAAGCAGATATTATTATTACTGAAATTGGGGGGACAGTTGGGGATATTGAATCGTTGCCTTTTATTGAAGCAATTCGTCAAGTTCGCATGGAACAAGGACGAGAAAATGTTATTTATATGCATGTTTCATTAGTTCCATATATTGCAGCATCAAAAGAATCAAAGACAAAACCAACGCAACATTCAGTGCGAGAACTATTATCACTAGGGATTCAACCACATATTGTTGTTGCTAGAACTGAACAAGTTTTAGAAGATAATGTCCTTGAAAAAATTGCGCTATTTTGTAATATTGAAAAAAATAATGTTTTAGTAGCTACTGATGTTGCTAGTATTTATGAAGTACCATTAAAAATGTATGAACAAAATGCTCAAATAGTAATTAGCAAGTTATTAAACTTAAAAGTCACAAAAACTAATATGTCAGGATGAAAACAATTTGTTGAAAAAATTAATCACTCACAAGAAGTAATTGAGATTAAATTAGTTGGAAAATATATTGAACTTCCAGATGCTTATTTATCAGTTAGTGAATCGTTACGAATTGCTGGATATGAAAATAAGGTTAAAATTAAAATTGATTGAATTAAAGCCGAAGATATTAATAAAAAAAATTATCACCAATTATTAAAAAATGCAAAAGGGATTTTGGTTTCTGGTGGTTTTGGTGAACGTGGTTTTGAAGGGAAAATTTTAGCATGTCAATTTGCTCGTGAAAATAACATTCCGTTCTTTGGAATTTGTTTTGGGATGCAAGCAGCTGTAATTGAATTTGCCCGTAATGTTTGTCACATTCAGGATGCTAATTCTTCAGAACTAACAGAAACAAAAAATGCAATTATTGATATTATTCGTGGAAAAGATAAAACTGATGCTTTAGGAGGAACGTTACGCTTAGGTAATTATAAGACAACTTTAGTTCCAAACACATTAGCACATAAGTTATATGGGAAAGATGAGGTTTTGGAACGTCATCGCCATCGTTATGAAGTTAATAATGATTTTCGTGAACAATTAGCACAAGCGGGATTAGTATTTAGTGGTCTTTATGCTGAGAAAAACTTAGTGGAAGTTATTGAAATCCCGAGTCATCCTTTTTATCTTGCTGCACAATATCATCCGGAGTTTACTTCTCGACCAAATAAACCAAATCCATTATTTAATGGTTTTGTGCAAGCAGTAATTAACAATAAATAAGATGAAAAATTTGAAAAATAGGTAGATTTATATTAAGATTAAACCGTAGAAAGGTTGGAAATAAGTTATGAGTGGTACAAATTATCGAACACTAGCGATTGTTGGGAGCCAGTGGGGTGATGAAGGAAAAGGTAAAATTACTGATTATTTTGCTCAACAAGCAGATGTTATTGTTCGTTGAGCTGGTGGTGATAATGCTGGACATACAATTGTCATTAAAGGAACAAAATATAAGTTAAGTATTGTTCCTTCTGGTGTTTTTAATAAAAAATCAATTAATGTAATTGGGAATGGTTGTGTTGTTAATTTACGTAAATTAGTTAGTGAAATTAATTATTTACAAGAACATGGTTTTGATTGCAAAAATTTACGAATTAGTGATCGTGCCCATTTAATTTTTCCATATCATATGAAAATTGATGAATTGCAAGAAGAGTATCGCCAAAAAGATTCAATTGGAACAACAAAAAAAGGAATTGGTCCTTGTTATCAAGATAAAGCAGAACGAATTGGGATTAGATTAGGTGATTTATTTGATGAAAAAGGATTTTTACAAAAATTAGAAAATAATTTAAAATTTAAAAATGAAGTTTTAACAAAAGTTTTTAATAGTGAAGGATTTGACCCAAAATTAATTTGAAAAGAATATTTGGCATTATTTCAACAAATTAAAACACTAGTAACTGATACTTCAATTTTAGTTGATAATGCAATTCATACGCATCAAAAAGTTTTGTTTGAAGGCGCACAAGGAGTAATGTTAGACTTAGATCATGGTACTTATCCTTTTGTTACGTCATCAAATCCAACAGCAGCTTCAATTCCGGTTGGTGTTGGGATTGCACCGCGTTATATTAACAATGTTTTAGGAATTGTTAAAGCATATAATACTCGTGTTGGAACCGGGCCATTTCCATCAGAAATTTTTGGCGAAGTTGAAACATATATTCGTGAAACAGGACGTGAATATGGGACTGTATCGGGGCGTGCGCGTCGAATTGGATGATTTGATGGTATTTTAATGAAATATTCGCTGCGAATTAGTGGTTATACTAGTATGGCAATTATGTTATTAGATGTTTTAACTACTATTAAGGAATTAAAAATTTGTATTGGCTATGAATATCAAGGACAACAAATTGATTATGTTCCAAGTACAATTAAAGAATATGAGATGTGTAAACCAATTTTAATAACAATGCCAGGCTGAGATGAGGACATTAGTAATGTTACAACATTTGAAAATTTACCACATAATGCTCAACAATATTTAATGAAGTTAGAAGAAATCGTTGGTGTTCCAATTAGTTTATTTTCTGTTGGTCCTGACCGTGAACAAACTATTTTAATGAATAAGGAGATTTTTTAATGATTGAACGTTATTTTGTTCCAGAGATTGGAAAAATTTGAAGTGATGAAAATAAATATAATACCTGAGCAAAAGTAGAATTATTGGTTTGTGAAGGATGGGCACAATTAGGATTAATTCCCACAACAGATATTAAAAAAATTAAAACTAATTTAACAGTAAACTTACCACGAATGTTAGAACTGGAAGCTGAAACAAAGCATGATGTTGTTGCTTTTACTCGAATGTTATCAGAAACATTGGGACCAGAAAAAAAATGAATTCATTATGGTTTAACATCAACTGATATTGTTGATACTAGTCAAAATTATTTGATTAAAGAATCAAACTATATTGTTAAAAAATATATGCTTGAATTAAAAGAAGCGTTAAAAGAAAAAGCTCTTACTTATAAAAATCAATTAATTATGGGTCGTACCCATGGAATGTTCGCCGAACCAACTTCATTAGGATTAAAATTTTTACTTTGATATGCTGAATTAGAGCGTAATATTAGGCGGTTTGATGCTGCAGGTTCATCAATTGCTGTTGCAAAAATATCAGGTTCAGTTGGTAATTTTGCGCATGTTGAAGTTCAAGTTGAAGAATATGTGGCAAAACAATTAGGGCTAAACCTTGACCCAATTACAACGCAAGTAACATCACGTGATTATCATATTGCATTATTTACAAGTTTTAGTCAAATTGCTAGTTTGTTAGAAAAAATGGCGCTTGAATTTCGCCATTTCCAACGTTCAGAAGTGGCTGAAATTGCGGAAGGATTTAGCAAAAGTCAAAAAGGTTCATCTTCAATGCCGCATAAAAAAAATCCAATTAGTGCGGAAAATATTGCTGGCTTAGCTCGTTTAGTGCGTAGTAATATGAATGTTACATTTGAAAATAACTTATTATGACATGAACGTGATGTTTCCCATAGTAGTAATGAACGAATTATTATTCCCGATACATATCATTTAGTAGTTTATTTATTGAAACGAATGATCAGTGTTATTAATAATTTGGTTGTTAGTCCGGATAAAATTATTGAACATTTACAACAAGCCAATCAAATTTATTTTAGTCAAGTTGTTTTAACAAATATTTTGAAAGAAACTAATTATTCACGAGAAGAAGTTTATGATTTTATTCAAAAATGTACTTTAATCGCACAACAACAGCAAATTGATTTTAAAAATGTTTTAATTGATAATAATATAGCAAAATATTTAGCCTTACCAAAATTAGAAAAATTATTTGATAACAATTATTTTTTACGAAATATTGAACAGATTTATCAACGAGTGCTAAATTAAAAAAGGAGCGAGATAATGAAGTTAATTGTGGGTTTGGGGAATCCAGGTAATGAATATACTTATACAAGACATAATATTGGTTTTTTAGCCATTGCTAAGTTGGTAGATAAATTTAATTTAGCAAAGCCAAAAAATGCTTTTAATGCTTTAATATGAGAAACAACAATTAACAACGAGAAAGTTCTTTTTTGTCAACCACAGACTTTTATGAATCTAAGTGGATTTGCAGTTTATCAAATTAAACAATTTTATAAATTAACATTAGAAGATATTATTGTCATTTATGATGATAAAGATATTCCTTTCAATGTTATTAAGTTAAAAAAGAATGGTTCAAGTGCTGGTCATAATGGAATTAAAGATTTAATTCAAAAACTAGGTAGTGAAAATTTTTTACGGATTCGTTTAGGAATTGGTAAAGATGTCCAAATTCCAACCCGAAACTGAGTACTAGGAAAATTTTCTCCTAGTCAGTTAGAACTTATTAATAATGATTTATTAGAAAGAGTTTATCAGATTATGGTGCAATATTTAGAAAAAGCAACTAGTTTTGATAAATTAATGAGTCTTTATAATGGCAAATAAAATTAAACAATATAGTTTTAAAAGTAATAATCCGAAAATTTACTTAATTGCAACTCCAATTGGTAATTTGCAAGAAATGACACCACGAGCAATTGAAGTTATTAAACATGATGTTCAAAAAATTTATTGTGAAGATACGCGGAACACAATTAAACTATTAAATTATTTTAATTGTAAAAAACAGTTAATTTCTTTAAATAAAGAAAATGAAATGCAACGCTTAACAGAAATGTTAAATGATTTAGCACAAAACTTATCAATTGCAATTATTAGTGATGCCGGTTATCCACTGATTAGTGATCCAGGTTATTATGCTGTTAACCATATTTTGGAACATTATCCTTATGATGTAATTCCGATTAGTGGTGCTAATGCTGCTTTAAACGCCATTGTTAGTTCGGGTCTTAATCCGCATCATTTTTTATTTTTTGGTTTTTTAAATAAAGCAAAAACAAAAAAAATTAATGAGTTAGAACAACTTCTATCATTTCTATATCCTATTATTTTTTATGAAGCACCGCATCGAATTTTAGAAACATTAAAAATAGTTAAATCAGTTTTTGGTGAGCGTAAAATTGCCATTGGTAAGGAAATTACAAAAATTCATGAGCAATGATATCGTGGACAGTTAAGTGAAGTGCTTTTGTTTTTGCAACAAGAAGAAAATGCTGCTTTTGGTGAGTATGTCCTTGTTGTTGATGGAGCGGGGAATCTTCCAGTTCCTGTTATTGCAGATGAAATTTTAGTTACCGAAATTGACCAATTAATTATAAAGCAAAATTATCGCGTTAAACAAGCAATTGATTTTGTCGCAAATAAATATAAAATTAGTAAAAATGTTTTATATAATAAATATCATCAGCAAAAGGAGCACGATGGAAAAAACAGAACGAATTAAACACTTAGTGTTTTGTAGCATTCTCTTTAGCTTAGAAATTATTGTTTTACTCTTAACTTATTTTTATAGTTTAATTTATTATCAATTAAATTGATTAAGTTATTTATGATATTTTGTTAGTTGATGAAGTGTCCAAACTGATTTTTTAATTTTATTATTTGCCTTCGGAGGATTAATTTACTTTACAAAATTACGAAATTGTCATTTTGTAACAAACCAGTTTTTTATTTTATACATTGTCTTTGCTGCCTTGTTAACATTCTTATTTTTTACACTTGGGACAGTTATCGGTGCCATTACTGGTGAAAAGTTTACTGCCAGTTAGCATAGCCTCGCAATTTATTGAATTAGTACAAAAGTGCAGCATTGATTGTGTCCTGCGATTTTCATTATTTATTTTTGCATTGTGGTAGAAAAAGAATGTATTAATTATAAAAATTTTTATTTACAAAAGTTATATAAGTTTCATCTTCATCCAATTTTTTATACTATTTTTATTGCTGTTCGGTAGGGCGTTTTATTATTAACTCCAATTGATGAAAAATTGTAAAATTATAGTATGCCAGCAAATAACTACTATGTACCATATTTTTTTCAAGATTTTCGCCGGTTAGAATATTAACTTTTATATTTAATTGTGTTAAGTATCATTATTGCTTTATTAATAACGTTCGTTGTTAATTTAAATAATTTATTAGTTAACCACCAGAAAATTAAAGAAAGTCAAGAAAAAATAAATTAAGTTTAAATAATTATTATTTTACGGTAAAATTGAAATACATAAAAATTATAGAAGAATAGAGGGATAAAAAATGACAGAACAGAGTAATTTCTGAACAGATGTTGAAAAAGGAATGATGAGTTATTTAACAAAATATATTAATCTTTTTGAAACAGACTATGCAAAAGACACAGCGGAAAAAAATCCAAAAATAGAAGCTTTTTTAGCAGGAGCAAAGTTTAAAACTAATTTTGAAGATTTATTTAATTTTGTGAAAACAGAAATCAAACCATTATTTGATGATATTAGAGCAGAATATTTACAAGATAAAAAACCAGAAGAAATTGATCAGAAAAAAGTTACAACATTAATTGAAGTAAGCAAATTATTTAACGCAATTATTCCATTGCCACGATTTTTAAATGATTTTATGACTAGTGCGAAAGAAGCTAGTCCGGTTGATTTAAATAAACTTTTTGTAAATATGATGAAAGTAGAAATTGGTGAGTTAACAAAAATTTATGATGATGAGATTAAAGATCTTGACCCAGCGCTTGATAAATGTTTAAAAGAGATTAATAATGCTAATGATGCCTTGGAAATTTGAAATTTAGTAAATCAATTAGGTTTATTTTTACAACGTGATATTATGTTAACTGATTTTTCTCCTGAAAAAGAAGAAGAAAAGTTAAAAGGACAATTAGCAAATATTGATCAAATTGAAAAAGATTATAATGATGGAAAAATTAAATTACCAGAATTTAATAAAGAAAAAATTATTGAAGAGGTCCAAGCATATCATAATTTTGTCATTGCATTAAGTCCGGAAAAACGATTAGAAATTGCTGAAAAAACAACAGAATATCGTAATAAAGTCGTTCCTTTAGTTCAAATTATTCAATGCTTACATGATTTATTAATTAATATCTTAACTGCAACAAATATCATTAATACAGCAAAACAATAAAAATTTATTGTTTTTTTATTTCTAGTGATAAAAAATAATAAAAAACTTTAAAGACTTG
>NZ_RXFY01000100.1:0-3829 GCF_044714355.1 Spiroplasma sp. ald
AATAAAATCAAATTTATCAAATTTCATAATTTTAAATTCCTATAATTTCTATTTTAAATATATTTTATAGGAATTTTAAAATAACTAGGTTATGCAAGAAGTCTAATGTACCACGACCCGTATAATGCGTTATTTTATAGTTCATATCCGTATCGTTTTAAAATGGGAATATAAAAAATTAATTAACTTATTCCAAATTTCTAAATTTAATACTTATATATGGTGTTTCTCCTGAAAATAAATTTTTATTTTTAGAAAATATTTTAAAATATATTGTTCTTCAATATTTTTTCATATCTATTGTTTTTAAAATATCATTAAAATTACGTGAATTATAAACAACAATATTATAATCATTTATTGTAATTTCTTTTTTTACAAAATTAAACATTTTTAAGATAATAGGATTTATATTTTCTAATATTTCTTGTGATGTAACATTGTTTTTATCTTTTATGTTTTGTAACACCATATTACATTGATAATTATTTTCAGGTTTAGATTCACTACTGTTTATAATTTCATTTATTTTATTTAAATTTATTTTTTCATCTTGAATATTAAAAATATTAATACATTTATTATTATTTAATACAGTATGTGAACTTGGTTTTTCTTTTTCTTCTTTTAATTCATATTTATTATATTGTGGTTTATTACAAGCAACTAAACTGATTGTGCTTGTTCCAATTAAAGTGATTGTTCCTAAAAGACTTAATATTTTTTTCATAGTTGATAATTCATGTTCCTTTAATATTTTTTATAATTACTGTATCTAAAACAATTTAATTATATCAAAAAAATATTTTATCCGCACATTTGTGATAAAATAAATACAACTAAATAAAAACAAAGAAAATGACTTGCAGGTCATTCTTCTATACACCTATTAAGGGTCTGTCAAACCGCTTAACTAGGGTTAATATATAATTTAGCTGAACCGCACATTTGTGGTGGTTCTTGGTTAAATTATAACATTTTTTAATTTTTGTGTATAGGTAGAATGATAAAAAAGTCATTCTACCTATTTTTTTATTTAAATATTTCATTAGAAAGGAATTAAAATAATGACATATAAATTAAAAGATTGGATTGAACTTTATAATAAAAATTTAAATATTGAAGTTTGAAGTTGTCAAAGTATTATTTTTAAAGGAAAAATAATAGATTTTAAAAATTATGAAATTTTTAAAGACTGTAAAATTATTGAACAATCAGTAAATAAGGATTTTCATTATTTTTACATAAATATATCAAATTTGGTAAAGCAATAATTTAGGAGGTTTATATGAAAAAGAAAATTTGTCTTAAAAAAAGATATTTTACTATCTGAAAAATCAAAAAAATTATTGCCGAAGAACAAGTAAATTATAGTTCAGAAGATATTAAAGAATTATTCAATGGTGATGATACCATTTTATGAGATTAAAATTTCATCTATAATTTCAATATTTTTTAAAATAAAATCATCGTTGAAACCAACCAAAAGAATATAGTGGGCGGTTAAATCAATATCAAAAAGATACGATTGCAACTGCGCCAACAGGAACTTGTCTGTTTTCGATTGGCGCTAATAACCGAATGTTATTAAATGTTGAAGCAAGCGAAATAGAACAAGAAGCATTTAGTTAAAAGATAGATTTATGTGTAAAATAAAACATCAATACCAAAAACTTAATAAATTTGAAAAAGTAATCTTTTGAATTATTTTTTCTGTATTAACTTTTTTCTTGTTAGTTGCTTTAATAAATATTCCTATTTCTCTTGGCTATGCGGGCATAAAACTAAAGGAAGTTACTTGACAAACTTTTGCAACTGCTTATGCAGAAGATATTTGCTTTAAAATTTCCGCAATTATTGGCATTATAGTCGTGATTGTCTTTGCTGGTTTTATTGGTTATCAGAAATGACAATACTTTGATATGTTTGCTTATGAACAAAAGAAAAAAGCAAAACAAAAAGAGCAAGAATTTAAACAAATTCCACAAAGCAATTTGCTTAATTTAAACAAAAACTTTGGTTTAATAAAGTCAAACTTAATTCAACATACTTTGTTGGTTGGGACAACGGGGAGCGGGAAAACAACGACATTAATGCAAATATTAAAAGCGTTAAGGTTTAAATTCCATGAAACCACAATTATTATTGATGGGAAGGGGGATATTGATTTAATTGATAAAGTTAAACAACTAGACCCTAACGCCTTTATTTGAACTATCAATGGTAATTTACAATACAACCCGTTTGCAAGCAAAAATAAAGTTATTTTAGCGGATAAGATAATGTCGTTGTTTGACTTTTCTGAACAGTATTATCAAAATTTAGCACATAATTATTTATTACTATTGCTTGATACACTTTTAAAAAATGATATTGCTATTAGTTTTGATAATTTAGTTAAATACTTTCCGATTAAACAATTAGAAAAATTATTTGTTTTTAATGACAATAACATTTCGTTATTATCTAATTTTGCTGAAAAAAACATTAACGGTCTTTTTAATCAATTAAATGTTTACAACACACAACTAAACGACAGTTTGGACAATAAAAATACTTTGTTAGAATTGATTAGTAAACATAAAACGATTTTGTTTAGTATCAATTCGTTGATGTATCCT
This sequence comes from Spiroplasma sp. ald, assembly GCF_044714355.1. Taxonomy (NCBI): domain Bacteria; kingdom Bacillati; phylum Mycoplasmatota; class Mollicutes; order Entomoplasmatales; family Spiroplasmataceae; genus Spiroplasma; species Spiroplasma sp. ald. Next base: position 2,622 of record NZ_RXFY01000100.1, read on the forward strand.
AAACTAGCGGATTCGGTTGGTAAAATCATTATCCAAGACTTAAAAGAATTAACTCATCTAAAACCAGTTAATCAAAAAATTAATGTTGTTTTAGATGAGTTTAATGTCTTTGCTAGTGAAACGATTATCAACTTGATAAATAAGTCACGTAGTTTTAATTATCAATGTTTCTTGTCGTTTCAAACAATCAACGACCTAAAAACAAACAATATGAATTTAACAGACACGATTTTCGGAAATGTTAGCACTATTGTTTGTCATAACATTAAAGACCCAAACACAGCGGAATATGTGGCGAGTGTTTTTGGTACCCAAGAAACCGAAAAACTAACTCGCCAACTTGACTTTAAAAACAACACGGCTGATATGGGTTCAGTGCGTTCGATAGATGAATTTATTGTTCATCCGAACGACCTTAAAACCCTTAAAATCGGGGAATGTTATTTAAAAACCACGCTTCCGAGTGGCAAATTATATTTTAAAAAAATACAAGTTGACTCCACTTATTTAGATGGGGTAATTCAATAATTAAATAAATATTTTAAAATATTTATAATTGAGTTAAAATTAATTAAAGTATTTATTTTATTTAATCTATTATGCTATTAATTTCTTTTATTAGTTTAAATTATTATTTATCTTACAAAATACTTTAATTAATGAAAGGAATTTTTTATATGTACAAAAATTTTCAAAACAATCAATTATTTATAAAAGAAGTAGGTGTAATTTTTGCTGATAAAGCAATGTTTAAAACAATTACTGACAAAAATAATATTCAACGCAATTTGTTTTCATTTTATGTAAATGATGACGGACAAAATATTAAATGTGTTACTTGAAATGAAACTGCGGATAATTTAAACAAAGTATTTAATAAAGATACTAAAACAATTGAAATTAAATATCTTCACAAAAATAATAAAAACACTGACGAACTTGAATATAGTGTTAGAGAATTTAATATTATCAATTAAATTATGTTATATTAACAACGATGTATTTTAAATACATCACCTTTAAAATTTAGGTTTAAATAAAACCACTTTATTTATAAGGTGGTTTTATTTTTTACAACTTATTTGTATATTTTTATAATTTTTTATATATTAGACTTCTTGCATAACCTATTAAAATAATTGTAAATATTTTTAAAAAGATACTAATAGCAAATTATAATTTTAATTAATTATGTCTTTTATTTAAAA
>NZ_RXFY01000101.1:0-3640 GCF_044714355.1 Spiroplasma sp. ald
ATCGGAATAATTCTTTATCATTAATAAAATCAAATTTATCAAATTTCATAATTTTAGATTCCTATAATTTCTATTTTAAATATATTTTATAGGAATTTTAAAATAAATAGGTTATGCAAGAAGTCTATTGAATAAATTATCCGCGTAATTTATTAGCGGTAATTTATTCATCTTCTTTTTCATTATTAATTACAATATTATTTACCGTATTAATAACATTATCTTTACCATACTTAATTACTACGGACCGCAAAATAAAATAATGTTTCTTTTCAATAAAAAATCAATCCCTTTCTGAGTTGATTTGTTGCACTTCACTTACACGATACATGGGAAAAATTAATTATAATAATTTGATTATATTAATGTTACTTATTAAATTTATATAAAAAAGTTAAAAAAGTTTAACTTTTTTTATGTTTAGTGTAAGATATAACTAATAGTTTTAAAAAACAAAACAAAACAATATTATATTTATAGTAGAAAAGAATGGATTAGGAAAGTATAAATATGGCAGATCAGGTTACCACAGATCAACAGTTATTACAAAAAGAAAAAAATGTAAAAAATGAATTAGATACTATTCGTACAAAACGTCGCATTATTCTGGGAATTATGTATGGATTAATTTCTGCAGTTGGGTATTCTATTATCCCATTAATGCTATATATTATTCCAGAACAAGTACCATATGGTAATTTAGCATCGCCAATTAATGCCACTTTTTATGTGACAGTTCAAGAAATAATGGCAACTTTTGTAATGTTTATTTTTTATAAACCCAAAAATTTTATTAATTTTTTAAAATTACTTCGTCACAAAGAAACTTGACTAATTGTATTATATGGTTTTTTAGGTGGTCCGGTTGCAATGGTATTTTTTCAGTTATCAGTTTTATTAACAATTAATCATCAAGGTGGTACAGATGGAACTGTTCCAGGATTATTGTTAAATTTAAATGTTATTTTAGCGGCAATTGGAAGTGCTATTTTCTTTCGTGTTTGTCAAAGTAAATATACTTGAACTGCTTTAGCAATTTCTACATGTTTAATTTTAGGAATGTCAATTCATTTTGTAATTGAAGAAGGATTAGCTTGATCATCGATTGGAGGGATGTGTTTAGCTTTAGTGACCGCTGGCTTTTATGCAATGGAAGCATTAGGAATGTCCCATTTAATGAGTTCTTCAAAAATTAAATTTACAGATCATGAAACAGTATCAATTAAAACAAGTTCTTCAGCGATATTAATGTTATTATTAGGGACACCAATTGCTGCAGTTTTTTCTCATCAAAGTTTCTTAGATGGTTATAAAATTTTTGCTAATTTTCAATATTATGATTATGCATTAATTGTTCTTGCTGGAGGAATTATTATGGGTAGTTCTCGAATGCTATATTATGCATGTTTAGCAATGTCTGGACCCACCTATACAACTTCAACCCAATTATTAATGTTTTTTTGAACCCCAATTTTTCAATATATTTTTATTGCAGTAAATGTTCCAAATAAAATTTCAGAACCAACATGATATTATTGAGTATATGTTATTCCAATTGTCTTTTGTACTTTTATTATTTCTAGCAATGAATTTTTAGTTCGTGCTAGTAAAGTTGGATCAAAGCGGGCCTTTCATGAATTATTTGGTAAGATTCCAAAACAAAATACAAAATAAGGTTAATAAAAAATAAAAATGTAAGGTATTTTACATTTTTATTTTGGAAATTATATGATTAAATATTAATAGCAAGCAAAGGAATGAACAATGAAAACAAATAGTCTTTTATTTTTACGTGCGGTCCAGGTTAGTTGTGATTGCTTCATATGAATTGGTTGATAAAAATGATAAAAATATGTTAGACCAAAAAGCAGTTGATATTATTAATAAATTATTAACAAGTAATGATGTTAAAGCAAAAATTGCAATTGGCGAAGGTGAACTTGATGCAGCACAAATGTTATATCAAGGGCAAACTTTTTCTCATCAACAAGCAATTACGATTGATATTGCAGTTGACCCAATTGAAGGGACAATACCAGCTAGTAAAAATGAACCGGGTTCAATTTCATGTATTGCTGTTGCTAAAAATAATACAATGTTACAAATCCCAGAAATGTATATGGAAAAATTGTTTTTATCACAGGACTTAGCTGTAATAGTTGATTTTAATAAACCAATTGAAGCAATTTTATTGACTTTATTAAAAATTAAGCAAAATTTATCATGTATTATTTTAAATAAACCGCGTTATCAAAAAATAATAAAAACAATGTGTCAATTAGGCATTAAGGTTGAATTAATTAATGAAGGAGATGTATTAGGGGCAATTGATGTTGTTTTAAAGAAGACTGATTTTTTGTATGGAATTGGTGGTGCACCAGAAGGAGTTCTAATGAGTGCATTAGCAATTGCAACTAATTATAAAATGTTTGCACGTTTAATTCGGTATGAGCAAATTTGACCAAATGAAAAAGAAACAGCATTACGAATGAAAATTGAACAGCAAGGTTTAGAACAGAAAAAAATTAGTTACAACACAATTTTTTTCTGAACAAGATTTAGTTGCTGATAAACAAGCAATGTTTTTTGCCGCTAGTTTAACAGGTAGAACAGTTTTAAAACCATTACGAATTATTGAGAAAGAATATGTTGTCCATTCTTTTATTGGTTATAATAATATTTATCATCAAATTATATCAAAATATCCAATAACAGATAATATTGAAGAGTTATTAAAACAATATAGTAAATAATTTTAGAGGAGGTTAGAACAATGCCATTTCGCTTAGAGAAAATTGCATTTGGAACTTTATTTTTAAAAAAAGAAGAGGCGATTATTAATGCTTTACAAAATGGTTATAAAATTATTGATACTGCTAAAGTTTATAAAAATGAAGAAATTGTTGGACGAGCAATTAAAAAATATTTAAATTCTAATAATCAAAAGCGAGAAGATATTACTATTGAAACAAAAATTTGATGTGATGATATTGAGGCAGAGAATACTACCAATGCTGTGCTAGAGTCGTTAAAACGATTAAATGTTACTTATTTAGATATTGTTTTAATTCATCGCCCAAATTTAAATTTTTACAAAACTATCAAAGCCTATACCGAATTGCTACAATGCAAAGCGAAAGGGTTAATTAATGTTGTTGGTGTAAGTAATTTTGATAAGGATATGATTGAAATTTTGTTTGAAGAAACGGGTATTTATCCAAATTTAAACCAAATTGAATTTAATCCTTTTAACCAAAGATGAGATCGTGTACAATATTGTCAAAATAAAAACATTTTGGTACAAGCATATTCACCAATTGCTAATACAATGGAAAATCAAATTCTAGTTGCCGAAGCTAAAAAATATAATTGTACTGTTGCTCAATTAGTTTTAGCTTGAATCCAATATTTTAGTATTCAACCAATTGCTAAAGCAGAACTATTACGTCATATCCAAGAAAACAAGCAGAGTGAAAAAATTAGACTAACTAAAAAAACAATTCAAATCTTACAGAGTCTTAATATGTATGATGATATTTATCCCGAAACATTTGATAGGTTTTAATGAAAAATATTAGACTTCTTGCATAACCTAGTTATTTTAAAATTCCTATAAAATATATTTAAAATAGAAATTATA
>NZ_RXFY01000102.1:0-3546 GCF_044714355.1 Spiroplasma sp. ald
TTTTAGATTCCTATAATTTCTATTTTAAATATATTTTATAGGAATTTTAAAATAACTAGGTTATGTAAGAAGTCTAATATTAAGATTAAAGCAAATTATAAATGCACGTCCAATAGGTCAAACCCAGCAACGAAAACAAGCACTTAGTTTAAAAAAAATTAAAAAAGATACAAAAAAAATTCTCAGCAAAGGACATTAAAAAATAAAAAAGAACAAGAGATAACAAATATTTATCAAAAGCGACCTTCTTTTAGCCAAGATAATTTATTACGTAATGCTTCAAACAATTACAATCGAATGGGGCAAGGTGTTGTAAAATGACGAAATCCTTATTATTCAATGTTTGGCGTTAACCAAACGAATCTTGTTAAGCGCCATAAAAATTTATAATTTAAGTAAAATTAAAATCAGAAATAATATTTCTGATTTTAATTTTTTATTTACAAAAAAATTCATGATTAAGAAGTAAAAATAACTTTTTTAAAATAAAATTTTTAAGGTATAATAATTAGCAACACAGTAAAATAGAAAGGTCATTAGTGATGGAAGAATACATATCCCAGAATAATAGCAACTTAGAAACTAATTTAAAAACTAATTTTGAAACGGGCTTAACTTCAGAAGAAGTAATTGCTCGGCAAAAACAATATGGAAAAAATGAATTACCAAAAAGTAAAGTAACCCCATGATATGTTATTTTTGGCAAAGCCTTAATTGAACCAATCCAATTAATTTTAATTGCAGCAGCTGTAATTTCAGTAATTGCGCCAATGATTGGAAATAATTGACAAATTCAGGGCGAATATTTTATTGATTTTTCAGTAATTGCAGCAATTGTTATCCTTGATGCAATTTTAGAAACAATCCAAACAATAAAAGCACGGAAATCAATGGCCGCTTTAAAATCTTTATCAAAACCAAAAGCGGTCGTAATTCGAAATGATTCTCAGCAAGAAATTCCAGCCAATGAATTAACAGTTGGTGATATTGTTATTTTAGAAGCAGGAAAATATGTTCCAGCGGAACTACGCATTATTGAACAATCTGATGTATTTATTGATGAAGCAATTTTAACGGGGGAAAGTGTTCCTGTTCATAAAACAGCTTACCCAATTGAACCAACAACAATTTTGGCAGAAATGAAAAATATTGCTTTCATGTCAACTTTTATTACAGTTGGGCGAGCAGTTGGTGTAGTTATTAAGGTTGGTCAACAAACAGAAATTGGAAAAATTGCAACAACAATTAATGAAACAGAAGAAACTGCTACAAATTTAGAAAAAAAACTAACAAAGTTTTCGTATTGAATTGCAGGCTTAAGTTTTATTATTGCTATTGTTATTTTTTTAGCATTATATTTTAATGGTAATAAAAGTGGATGAACTAATTATTTAATGGTAGCAATTACTTTAGCAATTGGGGTGATTCCAGAATCATTAGCAGCAGTTGTTTCGATTACTTTATCATTTTCAACCAAACGAATGGCAAAACAAAATGTGATTGTCAAAAAACTTGCTAGTATGGAAACATTAGGAAATGTCAATGTTATTTGTACTGATAAAACAGGAACTTTAACACAAAATAAAATGACAGTTAAAAAAGTAATGATGAATAATGCTGTAATTAATGCTGACGAATACGTTAATAGTAGTCTGGATCAGCACCAAGATTTATTTTTAAAAGCATTAGTTTTATGTAATGATAGTGTTACTGAAGATAAAGAACGGATTGGTGATCCAACAGAATTAGCATTAGTTGATTATGCTGAATTATTTGCTTATGATGAGCAAGATTCACGTGATAAATGAGAACGAATTGATGAAGTTCCTTTTGATTCTGAACGGAAATTAATGTCAACTTTAAATGTGATTGAAGGGGTTAGTACAACTTTTACAAAAGGTGCATTGGATAGTTTATTAGAACGTTGTGATCGCATTATGATTCAGAATGAAATTTTAACATTAACAAAAAAAGATAAAGCATTGTTGTTAAAGTTAGCAGATGATTTATCAGCGCAAGCATTACGGGTATTAGCTTTTGCTTATAATACTAATTTTGATGATGAACAAGACCCCGAGGCGTTAGAAAAAAAATTAATTTTTTTAGGAGCTGTTGGTATGATTGACCCTGTTCGTCAATCTGCTATTGAAGCAGTAAAAAAAGCACATGCTGCTGGAATTAAAGTTGTTATGATTACTGGTGATCATGCAACAACTGCTCTAGCAATTGCCAAAGAATTAGACTTAGCTTATTCAGAATATGAAGTAATTTCTTCAGAGCAGTTAAATGCAATGACAGATAAGCAATTAATTCGAATTATTGATAATATTAAAGTATTTGCACGAGTTAATCCTGAACATAAAGTTCGGATTGTTAATATTTTACAGCAGAAAGATTATCTTGTGTCAATGACAGGAGATGGGGTTAATGATGCTCCAAGTTTAGTAAAAGCTGATATTGGGGTAGCAATGGGAATTACTGGAACAGATGTTGCAAAACAAGCAGCTGATGTTATTTTAACGGATGATAATTTTGAAACAATTATTAAAGGGGTTAATGAAGGCCGTAATGTTTATCAAAAAATTCGCCGAGCAATTACGTTTGTGATTGGAGTTAATTTAGCAAATGTTTTATCAATTTTTATTTTATCCTTAATTAACCATGTTTCACCAGTTGAAGCAACTGATATTTTATGAATGAATTTAGTTATTGAATCAATTTTAGCAATTTGTATTGGAATGGCTGATAATGATGATACATTAATGACAATTAAACCGGTGCAAGGGAATAATCCCTTATTTCGAAATATTTGAGGATCAATGATTTGCATTACAATTTTAACAACAAGTGTTTGTGTTGGCGCTTATTATTTTGGAATGAGTTTTGTTCCAACTCAAGCATACGAAGCTTATGGTTATAAAATAGTTTTTGATTTTTTACGAAGTAGTGATCCTAATATTACAATTGAAATGAAATTGCAAATTTCTGATTTTGGTCGAACAGGAATTTTTATTGCTTTAACTTGTGCGCCAAGTATGTTTGTTAATACTGTTACTTTAACAAATTGAAAAATAAAGCAACGTTTTACTCCAATTATTAATCGACCATTAATTTATGCCGCAATAGGAGCAGTTTTATTAAATATTGTTATTTTGTTTATTCCTTGAATTAATAATAAATTACTAAACTTAAATGATTTAGAAGTTTATAATTTAAATAATTGATATTTTATTCCTTCTTGTTTAGCAATGGCAATGATTCCTGTCACAATTATTGTGATAACTGACGCTTGTCATTTTTGATGACATCATGGGTTAGGCATCGTGTAAGTGAAGTGCAACAAATCAACTCAGAAAGGGATTGATTTTGGTCGTATAAATAAAAGTAGGGTAAAAATATAAAAGTTAGAAATTAATTAATGCAAAAGCAATATCACTTACATAAAAGTGATATTTTTTGTTTTTAACAATAGACTTCTTGCATAACCTATTAAAATAATTGTAAATATTTTTAAAAAGATACTAATAGCAAATTATAATTTTAATT
>NZ_RXFY01000103.1:0-3566 GCF_044714355.1 Spiroplasma sp. ald
TTTTCATCCATCTGATGCTAAATCTAAAATATCGTTAATTTTATAATATTGCATATAAGAAGCAATAACATCTCACTTGTCTTTAAATAAATTTAAGTACATTTTGGATCATTCTAAACATTGCAAATCATAATTATTTTTATGATGTGAAATACGACAATTAACAGGCTGACAATTAGCTCATTCAAAAGAAGTTGTTATTTCATTTCAAGTTTTATTAATATACAAACTTTTATATTCTGTCATTATTTATACTACTTAATTTTTTTATTTGTTGCTCAAATTTCATCATTAACATCGTTTGCGGTTACTGAATAAGGTCGTATAATTAATTCTTGTAATTTATTTTTAATTTTTTTATTTCATTTTTTCATAAAATATTTTCCTTTCTGTAAAAAAACATAATATTCCTTTATTGGTTAATATTTTGATATTTAGTAAATAATTTATTTTAGTATTTAATTACTTCGCCGCCCGCTTCACTTCGGGGGTGAGCGGGGGCGGATAGGATATTTTGATAGAGTTTACCCCCATACGGAAATAAACAAAAAATAGTTTATCCAGTTATTAATTACGCTTCATCCATCCCTAGACAACTTTATATAAAGAAAATAACCTTTTGGAGTTCCAACCCTCTTGTTTTTTTAGTGTCCGATATTGTTTTTTTCGGTTTAACAACACTCTTTTTATGAAAACAAGCCAAAAAACACGCGCTCTGACATTTCGCAAGTGATTAATCTTGCCGAGAATTAAAGAAATAAATAGGAGAGTAAATCCAATCGCTTTCACACTTTCTTTAAGGCTTCGTGCCATAGATGAGTTATCCATCTTTAAGCATCAAAATATTAAGTTTTAGATTGCATTATTCATCAGATAGTACCTTTATTAAAAATGATATTATTAGTTGTTAAACCGAAAAAATATAATAAATCACAGAAAGGAAATTATAAAAATTAACTAATTTGTAGGGCAAAATAGGTTAATTTTTAATTTTAAAGATACTATCTGATGAATAATGCAAATAAAAAAATCGCTCTGATAAGCGATTAATTTAATTTGTATTTAATTACTTTATTTATATTTTTTATAAAACCTCAACTTTTTTCTTACTACCTTAATTGTTGTTTTATGTAAATAAAAAAGATCACGCCAATGAAATCGTAAATAAGAATTTTTATTATAATAAATACAAATTAATGAAACAATAATAATAAAAATTCATGAAATAATTGTTCCTAACATTGTACCTTCTAACAACATTCGACCATATTTTACAAAAACAATTGAAAATAAGACATTAATCGCAATTGCTCCAATTATAATGTAAATTGCAACATGACTTTTTCCATCTGTTCGTAATAATGTTAGTAATAAATAACTAACAAACATTAAAGGACTAGCAAGTAACATTGGAAAAACATAATGCCAAGTTAAATCTTGTAAGATTCAGGTTCCTTTTTTACTTAATTGAATTAAAATCATAATATTATCTCATTGTGGAAAAACTAAACAAAAAACAAAAAAAGCTGCAACAAATGAAAATAAAATGGTAATTGTCAAAGCATTTCCTGCTAAAGATTGTGTTTGTTGTTTATTACTTTGCCCAGATTTAATTGCAAATGTAATTGATGTTCCAATCGCAAATAAAATTGCAAAAGCAAATAATAAGTTATAAATTTGCATTGAAAAATGGGTTGACAAATTAACAAAAATTTTTGCTGATTCATATGTTCATAATTTACCATTATTAATTGTAATATGTTCTTTATATCAATCCAAATATGGCTGATGATGAAAAACATTTGGTGTTACAAATGTTAAAGCAATAAATTTATCGAAGATTGGATATAATGCTGTCATTGCCATCACAAAGACAGTTGGTAAAGAAAAAATAAAAATTGTTTTTCATAAATTGTCATAACATAACTTAATCTCGTTTTTTGAAAAAACGGTTTTGTTCTTTATGTTCGTTCCCCTTTACAATACTATATGTTTATTATTTTATCATATTTTTAATTAAATTGCCAGATTCAAAGGGGGCATATTTTAGTTAAAGGGGATTTATTTATTTTATCCTAACATTGTCTCTTTATTTTTGCTAAGCAATATTAAATACATTATAAGATTAACAATAAATGACCCTAATAAAGAAAAACTATAAATTAAAATAATTAATTTTATGTTTAGGAATAAAATATTAACTGCAATTAATATAAATGGAATTAAATAAACTGTAAAATTTATTACACATGATTTTATTAATAAGAATTTTAATTTGCCAATTCCAATAAAAACTGCATCAAGCAAAGTCGCTCAAGTATAAAAAAGATAAAATCAAATAACAATTCTCATAATTTGCATTGATTCGGTCATTTTTGTTTGATCATTATCAGTTAAAAATCTAGAAAAAGGAATTCATAGTCCATAAAATATGCTTGCTGAAACAACAAATAAAAGAAATGAAAGCTTAAAATATTTAATAAATTTTTTATTAAGTTCTTTACTATTTATGCCCTCATCTACATTAATGGTAACTATAGCTTTAAATACTTCAATTAAAGCAATTATTGGTAATAAAATTCAATTTCAAATTAATTGATTCGCTAATCAATATGAACCAGATGCAGTTAATGAATTTAATGTTTTTGCAATTACCAATAAATAGAAAAAGTTATTAATTGCCGATGATAAAAAAGTAAAAATAAAATTAAGAAAAAAACTTTATTAAATTCTAATTTTGTTAATCGAAAAGTCTTAATATTTCAAAAAATTTTAAAACTAAAAAAGTTTGCAATAATTAATAAAGAAAAAAGAAATAAAAATATATTAGTTAAAATACTACTTAATCCCAAACCAATATATGTATTTGCAAAAACATTTTCATTTGCTAACGTAAAATCTAAAATAATATAAATTATCATTTTACCTAATAATAGAAAAAAGAACGCCTTACTTTTTACCAATATTTAATAAAAAACAGTAGAAATTAATAACAAAACTTCTGGAATTTTTGAAAATAATTGCAAATTAAAAAATATTATTTGATCATTATAGTTATAACCATCAATAACTTTAATTAGATTATCAGTAAAAAAAAGAAAAAAGAAAAATAATTCCTAAGTAAATTAAAAAAATAAATAAATAAATTTGACGAATTTTATTTAAGTCATCAATTTTATTATTTTTAATTTTTCCAATAAAAAAGAATAATGGAAAAACAAAAGCTTCTTGAAGAATTTCAAGCATAATATTAAGATATTCTCATTGAGCATAAGTATCTAATGAAACATCCATATATTTTGTAATAATTATTGTGCGAACTAAAATTCATATTGATGGAATTAAAAAATAGACTTCTTGCATAACCTAGTTATTTTAAAATTCCTATAAAATATATTTAAAATAGAAATTATAGGAATCTAAAATTATGAAATTTGATAAATTTGATTTTATTAATGATAAAGAATTATTCCGATTAACAAGAATAAAACAAGCCACTTTTAATAAAATATTAGATATTTTAAAGGTTGCTGAAATAGAAAAATTTAAAAAAGGTGGCAAAGCTA
>NZ_RXFY01000104.1:0-3436 GCF_044714355.1 Spiroplasma sp. ald
TAAAAAAACAACTCCTTTCTTTTAATTAATAAGAGTTGTTTTTTCCTACTTCATCCTTTATTTTACATTTAATAACATTTTCTAAAAAACAATTTTAATTGTTTTTTTCTTTTTTAAAGATTAAATAACTCCTAAAATATTTAAATTTTGTTATAATATAATATGTCCAAATATAAAAACGATTTAAGAATTAAAGAAAAATTTAAAGTAGGTTTCTTTACTTAGCAAGATAAATTTATATAACTTAATTAATAAATTTTTTAATATAAGGAGAATTAGTGCAAGAAATATTTTAATATACTAAAAGTATCTTCTAGTTTTATAATAATAAGTTATTGAAGCAAAAAATAAAAAGGGTTACTTTTAATTGACAAAGTAGTTTTAAAACAATTAGAAGTATTAAGCTAGGAAAAACAAAGATAACATTGTTAGTAGATAAAAATTATTTATAATGTAATGACAATGGTGATTATTTTTAAGGGCACAAAATTAACATAACGAGAAAAGGATACGTAATGAAATTTATTGATGTTGCAACAATTAAATTATTTGCAGGAAAAGGCGGTGATGGTGCCGTTGCTTTTCATCGTGAATTATATGTGCCAAAAGGTGGTCCTTCGGGTGGCGATGGTGGCGATGGTGGTAGCATTATTTTTGTTGGCGATGAAGGGATGAATACATTACTTGATTTAAAATATCAGAGAGAAATTAAAGCAGCCGATGGTCAAAATGGAAACATTAAAAGTATGCATGGTAAAAATGCTATTAATAAGTATATTAAAGTTCCGTTAGGTACATTAATTTATAATAATCAAACAAATGAAATTATTGGTGATATTACTACTCATAAGCAAGAAGTTGTCTTAGCAAAAGGTGGCCAGGGTGGCCGTGGTAATGCTCGCTTTGCAAATTCTAAAAATAAAGCACCGACTATCTTTGAAGCTGGTGATTTAGGGGAGACATTAGAGATTCGTTGTGAATTAAAAGTTTTAGCTGATGTTGGTCTAGTTGGTTTACCGAATGTTGGTAAATCAACTTTATTAGCAAAAATTTCAAAAGCTAAACCACAGATAGCTGATTATCCATTTACTACCTTAACCCCGCAATTAGGGGTGGTTCAAGATCAAAAACATCATAGTTTTGTTGTTGCAGATTTACCAGGGTTAATTGCTGGCGCAGCAGCAGGTAAGGGACTAGGACATGATTTTTTACGCCATATTGAACGTTGTAAATTGATTGTCCATGTCTTAGATATGTCAGGGAATTATGGAACAGAAGATGTTTACCAAAATTATTTAAATGTTAAAACAGAATTAAAAAAATATAATTATAAATTAGAATTACGACCAGAAATTATTGTAGCAAATAAAATGGATCTTGAGATTGCAGCAAAAAATTTAATTAAATTTAAGACGCAAATTCCAACTGCAGAAATTATTGAAGTTAGTGGTTTAATGAATCAAAATTTATCATTGTTAATAAATCAAATTGGAGCAGCTTTGACAAAAATTAAGGATAATAAAGCATTATGGCAATTAGATAAAATAACATCAACGGAAGAAGATTATAAAGTATATAAGTATACCACACCAATTGAACAAGAGGTGGAAGTTGTTAATCTTGGCAATGGTGTTTGAAAAGTAGCGGGGGCAGCAGTTTATCAAGCTTATCATAAAACACCAATTACAACTTATGATAATCTATTATTATTTAATAAAAAATTACAAGATTTAAAAGTTTTTGAAATATTACGAGCAAAAGGAGCAAAAGCAGGAGATATTGTTCGCATTTTTGATTACGAATTAGAATGGGATGGATAATGATGAAAGAATTAAAACAATATTTGAGTTATTTAGTAAAATGAATTAAAGCAGAAGTAACAAAATCCAAATGCGAGGGGGTTATTGTTGGTTTATCTGGCGGAATTGATTCAGCTGTTGTTAGTTTATTAGCAAAACAAGCTTTTCCTAATCATCATTTAGCAGTTATCATGCCCTGTCATTCTGATTATTTTGATCAAGAATGTGCACAATTATTAATTAATAATCATCAATTAAATTATCATCTTGTTGATTTAACAGCAACATATGATAATTTAATTGCAACATTAGCTTTACCACCACATCAATTAGCATTCGCTAATATTAAACCACGGTTACGAATGACGACCCTATATGCTTTAGCACAAAGCCATAATTATATGGTTTTGGGTACAGATAATGCTGATGAATGACATGTTGGATATTTTACTAAATATGGTGATGGTGCTGCTGATTTAGTTCCTATTATTCATTTACTAAAATCTGAAGTTCAGCAAGCAGCACAACTATTAGGTGTGCCATCACAAATTATTTCACGTCCACCAACAGCGGGATTATGGACTAATCAAACTGACGAAAAAGAATTAGGATTTACTTATCAACAATTAGATTATTATTTACAAGGAAAATCGGTTCCAGCAGCTATTGCACAACGAATTAAACAATCACATCAAAGTTCTGAACATAAACGACGATTACCTAAAGGACCACCCAATATTTTTAGTTCGTTAATTTCTGTTAGCAAAAATTAAAATTGTTTTGCAATTAGTATTGTAAAACTTTTTTTAATTAGAATTAATGTCTTTATCTTTTAGTAATTTCAAAGAAAGAACATTTTTTTGAAGTTAAGTTTTACAATTTGCAAAGTTATATATTTCAATTATTACATTATGTCTTTGAACAATTATAATATTTATTTTAAGTAAACTTATATTTAAATGAGAAATTGGGATTAACTAATGTAGATAATTTAGTTTTTTTTAAATTTAAATATTACTACTAAATAATGTTAAGATATTTTTAAAAAATAGATTTATGAATGGGTATACATTTAGGTTTTATAAAAAATTATTTTTTTATTATTTATTATTAATTTGTTTTTATTACTTAATTTATTATTTACATATCATATTTTAGGAGTCAAAAACAGTCTATGCTTTTAAAATGTGACTATTAATTATTATTTTGATAGCAAAATTAAGTAAACTAAAACAATTAATTTTAATTAGGATTTTTAATAAAATTAAGGAAACTAAATGTTTCCAAAAAGTGTGAGCACCACCTTTATGATAAAGTTAATACATTTTTGTTTAAAGTGGATTGTTTGCTTATTTTTGTTATATAATGAAAATAATAATATTAATATATATCTGATGTAATTATCGTTTATATCAATTTAAATCGATTATATTAATTAATATTGATTTAAATCGATTTAAAAGTAAAAATATAGTTTAAATAATGTAATTTTAACAATTAATGTTTTTTACCTTAATTGTTACTTTAATTATGTTAAATTGCAAAAATGCAATTAGAATATTATTATGTATTTATAAAATTTTATATTAGACTTCTTGCATAACCTATTAAAATAATTATAAATATTTTTAAAAAGA
>NZ_RXFY01000105.1:0-3310 GCF_044714355.1 Spiroplasma sp. ald
CCCACTATTACCAGTTAAATTAGCATAACCTTGTACTGTACTAGAAATAATAGCATCAGCACTTACTAATTCTTCATTGCCTTTACCGTTGTCAACAAGCGAGTGAGTAGTATCTTTTTGCCCTACAAAATGAGTACGATTAATAATTATTTCAATTCTTTTATAATAAATATTGTCTTGGACATCTTTAATTAAATTAAATACAGATAAACAATCAGGAACATTATCTATTGTTGTTTTTGTACCATGAACTAATTTAGGTAAATTTGTAAATTCAACAATAGGTAAAATATTTATACCAGTATCATATTACATTGTAGAAACTGGTCTTAGTTTACTTTCTAATTCACCATAAGTTTGTCAAATTCCAATTTCTAAATCTTTGGCTGTATAGTAAGTTATTTTTGCTTTTTTTGGGTAAAATTGTACTCTTTGATATCACATATAGTCAGATTGAACCGGTAATATTCACATTTCCGCATATTGTTGTTCTATTTCAGAATATTTAGCAATACGAACATTTGAACCAATATGTGCAACATCAATCGTTAAATCGCCAGTCTCTGTTTTTAATAAATACATGATACTACGACCATATAAACTATTTGCTAATTCATTTTGATATAGTTTAGAATAAACATAGTTTTTTTCGTATCATTCTTCTATTCAATCTTGCGTATCATCATTATCACAATTAAACATTAAACCTTGTCCAATAGTTAACGGAGCCGCTTTTCTATTAGCAATAATTCAAGGAATATTAATATAATATTTTTGTTTTTGTAATATTTTATATTTTCCTGTTTCTAAATAATTTAAATATTCAGGTTGTTTATTTATTTCTTTAAAATCTATTTCATTATTCATTTTTACACCTTTTTTATCATCACCCATTATATAATCACCATAAGGAGAGTGTCAAAAAATGTGAAAATTATTAACATTAATTACTAGTATTTTAGAAAATCCAAAAATAGTAATAAGAATTATAAAATTATTAGAAAAATATGGTAATTCTAAAATAAAAGCAATTTTACAAAGTATTAAAGATATTGAAAAAAAAATTAGCACAAATTCAATATTATTTAAACCCTAATATATTAAGTGATTTATTAGCAAAAATACCTAAAGGTTTAGAAATACAATTATTTAAAGATATTAGTTTTTTAGATAAAAATAAATATAAAGAAATTGTAAAATCATTAACACCAACAGAAAGTAATTGAACTATATTATCTAGTAGTTGATGTAAAAAGGGATTTTTTCAAATAACTAATAAACAAAAATTAATAGGTAATTTAACTATTTTAATTCAATCAGATAATGATAAACAAAAAAAGATGATATGGACCTTATACATATCCAAAAGTACATATTCAAGTATGACAAGCAATGAAATCAGCAACTGGTAAAAATGGAACTGGGGCAGGGTCAGTATTTTGAAATATGTGATTATATGTATGATTACGCAGTGAATTAAGAGAATATGTTAATTGACAAATATATACACAACAAAATAAAGGCGGCGGTGATGTTAAATTAAGAGCTAGTCGTATTAATAATAATTTATTACAATTAAATAAAGAAATAAATCGTTATAGTACTAATTTTTATAATTTAAAAAATAGTAAATTAAATAAAAATAAACAATATATTGATAATAAAAATTGATTAAATCAACAGCGAGAATATGCTACTAATTTAAAAATAGGGTATCAAAAATTACATACTAAAATAATATCAAAACCAAAAACAATAAATCTTTATAAAGAACTTAAAAAAGGAATTAATGTAATTAAACATCCAATAAATACTATAAAAAATAAAAAAAATAGGTTAATACTTATTTTTTATATACTATGAATTTTTAATTACTACATCAATTGGATTTGTTTGACCAGTAGCNTTGTTTTTACCCTCAATTTGAACTTCAACAGTTTTATTGTTTGTAATATCAATTGGTCATTCTTCACCCTTACTTTCAATAAAGTAATCAAAATCAGTTTCTGTTAAAGAACTATTTACGGCTTTTACTGCTTTTAAAACAACATCTTTAAATTGTGGTTTTAATTGTTCTGCTGTTGCTTGTGTTGGGTCTGTTACATGAATAGTTGGTTTGTCTAATTTACTAATTCCACTGATATTAATTTTAGAGTTACCTTTAATTAATATTTTTTTATCATTAATATTTTGATTATCAATAATACCTGCATTAATATGTAAATAAATATCACCACTTACAATTTCATTAACTGGTAAATAAATACCTGCTGAATTTGATTGAATTGAATAATCATTTTTACTATCGCTTAATAGCATATTATTTCTCATAAATGCTAAAACTCTTTTTTTCTGTGGTGTAGTTAAATTATTATCTAATACTTTATCAAATATTTTTTTAATTTCTGCTTTGTCAGGAGTAGATGGAGTAATTCCAAAAAACTCATTATATTTTTTAGATACATCCATATTTAATGCTGTTTGATCAACATCTAAATTATTAATATTAGTAATAGTATTTTGCATTGCAGTTTTAAATGTAGGATTATAAAAATCTTTATAATTTGGATCATAATCTAATAATTGATAAGTTAATTCATTTTCTCATTCACCAGTAAATTCATTAATTTTTTGTCAACTATCACCAGTTGGATCACTATTATCTCATAAACGAGCAATAGCATCCATTTGTTCTTGTTCTGTAAACATTTCTTTAACAATTAAGAAACCTAATTCTGGTCTTGTTAAAGCAGGTAATGAAAATAATACCCGACTAGTAAATGCAGGCTCTTGTGTATCATTATCAACATAACTAATATTTTCAGTAAAAATAGTAATCATTGCTGCATTATCTCTATGAATTACAAGTCCCTCAATTTTTTTATTAATTGATAAATCAAAACCACGAGTTCTATTCATTCCTTGTAAATTAACCTCTAATTGTCCATCTGATGTTTTACCATATAAAGGTTTAATATTTTGTCCAAGTCATAATGATTTAGAAACCATATAACCTAAAACTTTATCTTGGAATAAAGTACCTGTTACCATTGTATTTGCTGAAATATTTTCACCAATTAATTGAGTATATGCTCGTGTTAAATCTAAATATGAATGTGGTTCTCAAATCATTTCTCAATCACTAGTATTTGTACCAATTTGAGATGCATTAATTTTTCTTGTTTCATCTGTCATACGATGTCCTAATTTATACATTAGACTTCTTGCATAACCTAGTTATTTTAAAATTCCTATAAAATATATTTAAAATAGAAATTATAGGAATCTAAAATTATGAAATTTGATAAAT
>NZ_RXFY01000106.1:0-3321 GCF_044714355.1 Spiroplasma sp. ald
GTTCCTGATCGTGTGCAAGGAATTGATTTAATGACATGGTTGCACCAACCGGGTAATGTTAATAATAGTGGAGTGATTCAATGACCCCAAAATTATGAATTAGAAGCCGGAACAAATTTTGCAGAAGTAGTTGGTAGTCTATTAATTGTGCTATTAGTGGCAGCTCCCGTTTTAATCTTAATTGGAATATATGTTACAAAAAAATGATAAAAGCAATGACACATCCTTATTCAATTGAATATTTAGACACACAGAAAAAAATGAAAAAAAACAATAAAACAAGCTAGAAAAGCACTGAAAAAAATGAATATAGCTNGTTCGGAAGGGACATGAAACATCCACAACATTAGCACGAGAACAAGAACGATGAGCTAATTTAATTGTTAATGCTGAAACAGATTTTCTTAAAGAAGAAAAACTTTTTAAAGCTCAGGATAATAAAAAACCAGTTGTGAAAAAATTAGTAACTACCGGTAAAAAATAAAAGTTATATAATGAAATTAGCAATAATTTCATTTTTTAAATATGTTATAATTTGGAAGGTGAGAAAAGGGGTTAAATTATGAGTAATTTTAATCAATTTGGTTTTAAGCGGTTTTTAAATTTAGGCCTTGCTGAATTAAAATTTGTTGAACCAACTATTGTGCAAGAAAAAGTAATGCCATTATTATTAAAACATCAAAATGTTATATGTAAGGCACATACAGGAACTGGAAAAACACTTGCGTTTTGTTTACCAATTTTAAATAATATAAATTATGAGCAAGCAAAAATTCAATCTATTATTGTAACCCCAACCCGTGAATTAGCAAAACAAATTTATGATAATATTCGTTTTTTTAAAAAATTTGAACCAAATTTACAAGTTAATTATTTTATTGGTGGCGAAGATATTAAACGTCAAATTGAACAATTGCAACGAATTCAACCCCACATTATTATTGCCACTCCAACGCGACTAAAAGATTTGTTTGAACAACAAAGTCTAAATTTAGGTAAATTAACAACTTTTATTATTGATGAATGTGATATGCTTTTTGATTTAGGTTTTATTGAAAATGTTGATTATATTTTAAGCAAAGTGAATCCTAATGTTCAAGTATCTGTTTTTTCTGCAACAATTCCGCCTGAGTTAAAACCTTTTTTAATCAAGTATTTAAAAAATCCACATTATTTAGATTTAAATGCCAATCAAATAACAAATCAAAACATTACACATATTTTAATTCCAACAAAACATCAAGAACGAGAAACAATTTTATTAAAACTTTTAAAAACATTTGATCCATATTTATGTTTAATTTTTGTTAATAAAAAAACAGATATTAATAAGTATTATGATTTGTTATTAGAACATAATTATTCTGTTATCCAATTACATGCTGGATTAGAACCACGATTACGAACACAAATTGTTAAACGAATTCGAAATTTAGAATATAAGTATGTTATTGCCAGTGATATTGCAGCGCGTGGAATTGATTTTATTGGTGTTAGTCATGTTATTTCAATTGATTTACCAAATGATTTCGAATATTATATTCATCGTAGTGGCCGTACTGGACGGGCAAATTATACTGGTTATAGTTATGTTCTTTATGATACAAAAAATTTAAATTTAGTGCAACAATTAATGACAAAAGGAATTACTTTTAAAACAAAGAAATGAAATCAACAAGGAGAATTGGTTGAAACAGTTCTTAGTGATGATAAGCCTAAAAAACAATCTTCTCTTGCAGTTGAGAATGAAATTAATAAAATTATTCATCGTTATAAAACAAACGATAATAATAAAAAAATTAAACCTGGTTATAAGAAAAAACGAAAAGCGGAAATTGATGAATTTAAAAAACAAGTTCGTCGAAATCACATTAAAGAATCAATTAAAAAAATTAAAAAAGAAAAAGCAAAAGAACGAGCAAATAAATTATTTAATAAAGATTAAAAAGAAAACTTAATGTTTTTTGTTAATGTTATTTTTTTAAACAAGAAACAAAAGTCTTTTTTTTTTTTTTTTTTTATAATTATTTTGTAGTTTTTAAAATTACAAAATATATTATGAAATTAATGAAATAGGAGGGAAATTATGACTCATAATGAAACAGTCGAAGCAACGCAAGGGAAAAAAGCGGAATTAAATAAAAAGATAGTTCATTTTTTTTCATTAAAAATGTTTCGTTATACTTTAATTAAAATGTTAAAGGCCCCATCAACATGAGTGATGTTTGTTTTAACATTAGTAGTAGGAATAATTATGGTTTTATCATTAGCTTTAGGAATAAGAGATGTTGCTAGTGGAAACTATATTTATGCTGCTAAATCATTATTTACTATTTATTCATGGATTTGATATATGTTATACTTTGGGTTAACATCAATGTTTATTGGTTTTAAAGCGGTACAGTTAATTCGTGATGAAATTGATGATGGAACATTATTAATTTTTTCATCAATTCCAATCTCACGAACAAGAATGATTATTGAAAAATGATTAGCTTTACAGTTATTATGCTTAATTTATTCACTAATTATTTTATTATTACCACCAATTTTATCATTCGGAATGGGGTCAAAAGGAACAGCATTTGGAAAAGTAATTTTAAGCAAAGTTAACTTTATGATTTTAACAAGTTTTATTTTACAATTATTTTTAACCACAATTGGCATTTTAATTTCTTTAGGATTAAATGCAAAAGGTGTTATCGGTATTTTATTTACAATTGGTTTTTTAACAGTAATTGGAGCGATGATTCCATTTATTTATAATGCAAGTAAAGGTGGTCAAGCATCACAATATTTGATTAAAACCGCAGATTTAGCAAAGAATCCTGTTAAATTTAAGGACTTTGATCTTAAAAAAACATATGATGATTTATTAAATCCGACTGGTTGACCAGTATGAAGTGTATCTGACGATAAACTTAGTATATCATTTTCGTATAGTAGTAAAAATATGGAAGCTTTTGATGTGACTTCATTAGCGCGGGATATTGATTTAGTGGTCACTAAATTACCTGCTACTGGAAACCCAATTTCTTGAAATGATGTTGTTACAGAAGTTAAAAAAACACCAAATGATTATCCAATATTAGCAAAATTAATTAATACTAATGTATTAGAATTTGATGGTTATAAGTCAATTAAATTTAATGTTGTTAAACCTACAATCGGTAATGAAGTTACATTTACAAATAATAGTGATAAAGAAATTAATATTTTATCGGATTTTTATAATAGACTTCTTGCATAACCTAGTAAAATAATTGTAAATATTTTTAAAAAGATACTAATAGCAAATTATAATTTTAATTAATTATGTCT
>NZ_RXFY01000107.1:0-3377 GCF_044714355.1 Spiroplasma sp. ald
CTAATGTTTAATTCTAATAAAAATAATTTTTATTTATTTTAAAAATAAAAAACAAAAAAATTATTATAATTTTAACAATTTTAAACATTTTAATATTTATCATTGATAATTAAGATAAAATACGATACAATAGTCATAGTTGTATTTTGCATATAATCAAATATTAATTATAGTAAGATACACTAAAAATAAACAATTTTTGGAAATTAAATATGAAAATAGAGGTGAAAAATAAATGATTGGCGTAATTTCAACAGCATATTTCACGATGAAAGATAAGCATAGTATTAAAACAGTAAAAAAATATTGGTGAAAGAACTGTGTAATTCAACATGTTAAATACCATGGAAAAATTTTCATTATAGCAACAGTAGGATATGGTAAAGCAAATGCTGCAATGGCAATTACTTACTTATTAGAAAAATATCCTGGTTTACAAACAATTTTAAATGTAGACTTAGCCTTGTCAACAAACGATAAGCATGACACAGGAGACACAACAATATCAACAAAGTTTATTTATCGTGATGCTGACTTAACAGTTTTTAAAGATATTAAATATGGACAAATTGTTAATGAACCTGAATCATTCCAATTCGATGGTGAATTCGCTAAAGTTGTTAAAGACTTTAAATTAGGGTTAACAGAAGGAGTTACTGGAACAGCAGATATGCTGATTTATAACTCAAAACAATTTAAGGAAATGGTTGATAAATATGGACATACTATTGATGTAATTGATACTGAAGCAGGGGCGATTGCACAAGTTGCTAAAAAATCAAGTATTAATTATATTGCTTTAAAAATTATTTATAATAATGCATTATCACCATGAGATAATGATCCAATTCATAAATTCAAAATGTATGAAACAGTTAATACATTAAAATATTTATTAAGAAGATTATTTAACTTATTAAGTTCAAATTATATTATTGATTTATCACAATCTTCACAAGATGATTTAGATTCAATTAATGAATTATTTGAAATTAAACATGACCAATGAATTAAATTATTTAAACCAAATACACATAAAGTATTATCAGGGTTTGGGCCTTCATTAATGTTAGTTGATAAACAAGAAAAAACTCCTGTTGCATTAGATATTATTCAAGTAATGCGTTCAAAAACAAAAGAAGCAGAAGGACCAAGTAAAGTAATTTTAGGGGAAGATGAATGAAAAAATGCTCCTAAAAAATGATTACATAAATTATTATTTTTAGAACAAGTTCGTGTCAATGATGATGAATTATTATGAAATAAATCAGCAAAATATGATTTAAATAATGAAAAATTATATAAAATTGAAACAGTTGCAAATGAAATTGCAGCAGCAATTGCTGAAAAATGTCAAGATAAATCATCATATACATATAATGGTGCAACAGTACAACAAAAATACTTATTAGTAAATTGTGACGCAAAAGTTTCGTTTTACATTACTCAAAATCAATCACATGAATTTGTGGAAGATAAAAACTTTGGAACACAATTAGTAAATAATGAATTTGTTAAATACTTAAATGAAGCATTGAAAGATGTTGACTCACCATATCAACAAATTGTTGTTTATATGACAATTCCAGCATTAGATTATCGAAAAATTCCAGTGTTTATTCCTTCAAACAAAGGAGCAAACAGAGGTGTTAAATTTGGAACTTTAAACCAAAAGTTACAACGAGATTATACTGTAGTTGATATTACAAGAAATGATTATGATCCAATCAAAGTTGGTTCATTCAAAGTTACAATTCGTTTAAAAAGTGAATAATTAATTAATTTTATTAAAAAACAACCAAAAGGTTGTTTTTTAATTTTTAAATAATGTTATACTTATTAGTAATAATTAAGGTTAAGAAAGGGCATGGAATAACGAAAAATGGTTAACGAAGAAAAAAGCTTAACAGCAGAAGGAGATAGTAACAACAATGGAGTTAACCCTGATAGTATTACAAACAAATCATCAGATTTTTATCCGAAAGAAAAAACAACGGAAAGAAAAACCTGTAGTCGTGAACGGATTTCACGAAAAGAATTTAATTTACGTTTTAAAGCTTATTTTAAATCATGTTTATTCCGTGATTATGCTTATATTATTTTTGCTGCTTTTTTAGGAATGGCGAGTTATGATTACTTTATTGCAGCAACAACAAGTAATGAGATTATTCCAAGTGGAATTGGAGGGATTGCCCGTGAAATTGCGGTTGGAATTTGACCAAACCAAGATCAGTTACAAATGCAAACAAGTATGTACTGAGTTTTTTATTTTGTGTTTAATATCCCATTATTTATTTTTGGCGTCATTAAAGTTGGACTTCGTTTTTCTCTTCGTACAATTGTTTATATTGGTTTGCAAAATGGTTTTCACTTTGCATTTGCTTATATTCCGGTTATTAATCCGCAAGAATTATTTTTTATTGTTAATTATAATAGTTTAAATATTTTTAGTAATTATGGTGGAATGTACCAGATTTGATTATTTGTTTTTGCAGCGGTAGCAGGAATTTTAAATGGAATTGCTTATGGCTTAGTTTATAAAGGGGGAGCATCAACAGCTGGAACTGATTTTGTTTTTGCTTATTATTCAGCTAAAAAGAAAATTTCAATTGCTAATTATAATCGAATTGTTAATTATATTATTATTGTTGTAATGTTAGCAATTCACACAACATTATTAAGTCGTAGTGAATTAACAAGTATTTATTTTGGAAAAGACTGAGCAGCACATATTGATCAAATTCAACGCCTTGGTTTTAAAATTGATGATGGTGGTTTATATGGTAGTGATTTCACTAGTCATAAAATTAAATACTTCTTTGGTCCTGCCTTATTTGCTTCATATTTATTTGTCGTAGTACAAGCAATTACAATTGATATTATCTTCCCGAAATTTAAATATCGTAGTTTAATGGTTATTACTTCAAAAGCAGATGCTATTGTCTCAGGGTTACAATATGTTCATTATCCTAATGATATTATTCGTTTACCAGCACGTGATCATTATGAAGGCAATGATCTTAATAATGAAGTGATTATTGTTTCCACCTCAGTTTTAGAATATAAGAAAATTAAAGCTGCGATTATTGTTTCTGATCCAGAAGCTAAAATTTTAGCTCATAAACTAGACAAACTTATTGCTAATTATAAAGTAGATAAATATTAATCTTTTTGTGCAATTAAATTTAATCAGACAAACCCTTTTTGTAATATTTCATAGTCATGTTTTAGCATTAGTAAAATATTCTTTAACATGACTTTTTCATTAGACTTCTTGTATAACCTAGTTATTTTAAAATTCCTATAAAATATATTTAAAATAGAAATTATAGGAATCTAAAATTATGAAATTTGATAAATTTGATTTTATTAATGAT
>NZ_RXFY01000108.1:0-3297 GCF_044714355.1 Spiroplasma sp. ald
AAGTAAGTGGTATATTATTCCACAATTTCTAAGATATTAATTAAAACCCTTAAATAATACATACAACCTAAAACCATTTTAGTAAATGGTTTAATTATTATTTTTATTCAATTTCCGAGTTTTTTTCCAAAACCCCAATTTTTTTATACGGCCAAAAAAATACAATAAGATTATCGATAATATTAATCGAATAGAAAGGAAACATATAAAAAATGAAAAAAATTTTAGCAATTCTAGGAGCAATTAGTTTTTCGGCAATTGGAGCAAGTAATGCTATTGCTTGTAATGCAATGCATGAAAATGAAATTAAAAGTCTTCAAAATCGATTATCAACATTAAAAGGGAAAATTAATAACTTAAAAAATATTAGTGAAGAAAAAAAGCACAATTAAAATTTGCCTTAATAAAACTTGAAAATCAATTACAAACATTAACTTCTCATGGAATTAAATCAATGTCAAAAACAGAACTTGATTTATTAAAAACAGCAATATCTTTTTTAGAAGAACAATTTAACAAATTAAGTTAAATAAATATTATTTTTCAAATAGTTAATGTTCTTAATATTTAAATTAAAAATGTTTCTTTTAACTGGAAATACCCAGTTAAAAGAAACATTTTTTTATTTCATTACAAGTTTTTATTTTTGAAGAGTATCTAAAAATTGATAAACTTCGTCATAATTTGGTTCAGAAAAAATTGGTGAAACAATTTGTAAATAAATAATTTTATTGTCTTGATCTAAAACCATTACACTTCGTGCTAATAAGTTATTAAATGGAAAGTATAATTTTGTTTGTGTTCCAAATTCACGATAATTAGTATCAGATAATAGAATATGGTTTGAATTAATAAAAGCTTCACATGCTCGTTTCAAAGCAAATGGCAAATCACGTGAAATTGTTATTAATTGAAAATTAGGATATTTACTAATAATTGTTTCATTAAATTGTTTTGTTTGTGTTAAACAAACACTAGTATCTATACTAGGTACTGCGGAAATAACTTTATATTCTTTTGTTATGGTTGCTAATTCAAAATCTTGTCAATCAACCATATCAGCTTTAAATGACACTTTGTCACCAACTTGAAGATGATCTTTTGCAAGCAAATTTTTAACATCGCCGCTCATTGTTCCTACTGCCATAAAAGTTGTTTCCTCCCTTCTTTTATAAGAATATTATATCCTAAAATATTATTATGATAATAAAGTATTTCAAGCATTTTCAATTATTGTTACTATAACTTCGTCGGCAATATAATTAATCGGATTTATTGTTCGTTGTAATAAACAAATAAATTCAATGTTTTTCTTTTTATTTCCTAAAATTGGAGAATAGTCACAATTGATAACACTGAAACCATTATTAAGACCTAAAGTAAAGATTTTTTTAATAACATCATAGTGAGTTGCTTTATGATTAATTTTTCCTTTCTTAACAGCTTCTTTTGTACTCTCAAACTGTGGTTTAATTAAGAAAAAAGCATAATGATTTAATAATAAAATATCTTTTAAAGATGGAATAATTTTATCTAATGAAATAAAAGAAACATCACAGCAAGCAAATTCAATTTCATCAGGGGCAAATAATGCTTTAGTAACATATCGAAAATTAGTTTTTTCTAATGAAACAACCTGCGGATTATTGCGTAATTTTCAAGCTAATTGGTTTGTCCCAACATCGACAGCATAAACTTTTTTAGCATGATTTTGTAATAAACAATCGGTAAAACCACCAGTTGAAGCACCAATGTCAAGGCAAACTAGGTTTTTAACGGTTAAATTAAAAGCAATTAAACCTTTGGCTAACTTTTCCCCTGCTCGGGAAACATATTTTAATGGTTCACCACGTAATTTAATAATACTATTTTCTTTTACTAGTTCACCCGGTTTTAAAGCTGGGACATTATCAACTAAAACATTGTTTGCTAAAATCATTGCTTTAGCTTTTTCGCGCGAAGGAGCTAAATTATTATTAACCATTAACTGGTCTAACCGAATTTTCATTAAAATTTATTCTCCCTTTCATTTACTTTTCTTAAATGCACGTTGGTTTTGATAACGAAATAATAAACGTTGTTTTCGATTTTTTGTTTCCCGATAAGTTTCTAAGATTGTATCTTGTGCTAGGATATAATTAGTAATTTCTTTAAAAAAGTAAGCACCATATGATAATGATCATTTTAATGAAACAAAATTTTGATCAATTTTAGTTTCAATAATTTTTGAATAATTACTAATAATGTAATTACATTCTAGCATAATGTTATTAATATTATTATATTTAAAAAGATAATATGTTGTTTGTGGTAATTGATATTTTTGTGCTAAAAAAGCAAAATTTTTTGGAATAATTAATTGTTGAGTATCTAAGTCAATTGTAATATCAACTGGTTTTCATAATGGCACGTAGTGGATTTTTCCCGATAAAGTTAATAACCGTTGCTTAGTATCTTGTGACATTTGTCACTTTTTCCCTCATTTGTTATTTGCTCAATTATAATAATTAAACTTGTTATTTTCCATCTAATCACCCATTTGACTAAAGTAATTATACCAAATTTAGGATGAACAAAAAAGGATTTAGATAATAATTTTATTTGCATTAATTATCACTAATATTTCAAATTTAATATTTATACTTTCACTTATAATTTAGCAAATAATTATAACTTATTTTTTTAAAAGGCAAATTATTTACAATTTTAAGCTTAAAAATGGGAAAAAATTGATATTTTAATAATTATCACTAAATTAATTGTGCCATAAAATGAGAAGAATATAATGAAAGTGTAAATAATATTTACGGCGTCAATATAGATATTTTTACAGGAGATGATTAATAATGTTTGGTTATAAGAATATCTTAGTTGGTGTTGGAGCAATTGCGTTGGCAACTACCCCGGCATTATTATTATCGAATACAACATTTATCAATAATACATACAATAAAACTGCACATAATATAAAACCGAGGAAAAACTACGAATAACACATTTGGGACGTGTTTTATTCCCCCTGTATAAAAGATTGAATTACCTGTTTGTAATATGTTTTCATTTTTGCTATCAGTTTCAGATGAAGGGTTACCAACTTCTAGTCCTGGATTTACTTTTAATTCAAAAGTATTTAGTTTACTTTTTAAATTACTTAAAGTTTTCTGTGCGACATCAATAATTTCTGGTCCATTTACGATATTTTCTTTATATTTATCATTGTGAAAATATCGTAAAACTACCCCATTAAATAATTCATTAGACTTCTTGCATAACCAACCTAGTTATTTTAAAATTCCT
>NZ_RXFY01000109.1:0-3130 GCF_044714355.1 Spiroplasma sp. ald
ATTAAAAAAGCTCAAACAAATTATAAATTAATGGCATACTT
The DNA here is from genome assembly GCF_044714355.1 of Spiroplasma sp. ald. Lineage (NCBI taxonomy): Bacteria > Bacillati > Mycoplasmatota > Mollicutes > Entomoplasmatales > Spiroplasmataceae > Spiroplasma > Spiroplasma sp. ald. Next base: position 42 of record NZ_RXFY01000109.1, read on the forward strand.
AAATCCATGACAACAATGAGTTGTAATGTGAACAGAAAATGCTAGTGCTAGTGTATCAGGAGCAAATGATATGGCTGCAACAATGTTGTTACCAATTAATAATTATTTAGATGTTAAAATTGATTCTGTTGCTTTTCAGACAAGTGATTCTAAGGCAAAAACAAATTATTTTTTAATGGGAGACTTTAATAAACCAGTAACATTAACTAGTTTATCTGGTTTGTATACGGATTATTTATTAGTAACACTTGCATTAGCGGGATTAACATTATGATGAATTACAAGAAAGGATTTTGTATAGTTATGAAAACAAAAAAAAGTAATTTTACACCAAATCCTGATTTAGCAATCGAGATTCATGGATTTACAAAAAAATTTAAAAAATTTGTCGCTGTTGATGATATTAATATGAATGTTGCAAAAGGGAAAATTTATGGGTTTATTGGACCAAATGGTTCAGGAAAAACCACAACAATTAAATCATTAGTTGGAGCAATTATTCCAACAAGTGGTAATTTTAGTATTAATGGTTTAAAAGCGAACTCACCAGCAGCAAAAAAATTATTGGATATATTCCTGAAAATGCTAGGTTTCCAAAACATTTAAATGTTTATAAATATTTAATTGAAATGAGTTATTTACGAGATGTTAAGTATAAAGAAGCAAAAGTAAAAGCAAAGCAAATCTTAGAAAATCTAAATTTATGAAAATTTCGAACTAAGAATCCTAATACATTTTCATCAGGAATGAAAAAAAGGTCTTATTAGCACAAAAATTAATTGCGGATCCAAAGGTCCTAATTTTAGATGAACCAGCAGCTAATTTAGACCCAACTGCTCGCCAAGAATTATTCAATGATTTAATTAAAGTTAAAAACCAAGGTAAGACAATTTTAATTTGTTCACATATTTTAACTGAATTGCAAGATTTGGCCGATGAGATTACAATTCTAAATTATGGTAAGGTTGTGTTTTCGGGTACTGTTATTAATTCAACCCAAAACTATTATCAATTTACCGTAATGGAAAAACCAATGTTAGGAAGTTTAGAAAATGTTGTAAAAAAATTAAATCTTCCCATAATTGAAAAATTAGAAGATGGTTTAATTTTACATTTAGAAAATGGCAATGAACAAATTAAAGAAATTGCTTATCGTGCTTTTGAAGAAAAAGTAATTTTAATTACTATTAAACCATTTGTAACAAATATTACCGAAATTTACGATCGTGTTGTTTTTTCAGTTAATAAAAATTTTGGTAAAGCAAGTGCATTAAGTAATTAATGTTAAAAAACCTTAGTAAAATATTTTTTTTGAGCTATAATTATAACGAAGATTATTAATGTAGTTTTAAAATTACTTTACATCGTAAGGTTTTTTTATTTTTTTATTAGGGGGAGGAAATTAATTTGTCAGAAGTTTTAACAGGTCGTGAAAAAAAAATACGGTTTGAAAAACCTTGAAAAACAATAACATACTTTTGTGTTCCAACTGTTTTCTTAATGATTGTTCAAGGGTTATACAATATTGTTGATAAAAGTTTAGCATTATCATTTGCCGCACCTGATTTAATTCATGACCAATTTTATATTGATACATATAATCGGTTAAAAAATATTAGTGTTACAGAAATTCCTTTAGCTGATATGCGGTCATTTATTAATGTTGCAACTCAATATGCTTCACAAACATATAACTCACAATGGTCATTTAGTATTATGATTGGAATGGGTTGTGCAATGAATTTTTCAATTGCTTATGGGCAACGTGATATTCCAAGTATGTGTCGAATTGCAGGAAATGGTTTTTCATTAACAGTTCTTTTTTCAATCATTGTTGCATTTGCAATTTTTTGTATTGTATTTCCGGGATGAAACGCTATATTTATTACTTCTCAAATGGGAAAACATTATAATCCAATTACAGAAAGTTTATGTTGAGAATATTCATTTCCAATGTTAGCAGCAGCACCAATGATGTTTTTAAGTTATTATTTTATGTCCTTAATTCGTAGTGAAGGACGAATGAAATGAGTAATAATTATGATTTTAAGTTCAGTATTAATTAATGCTGCAGCGGCCATTTTCTTTATGAGAGTTTGTCATCTTGGAATGTCAGGAGCAATGTTGGGGACAGTTTTTTCTTGAACAGTACAAGTAATTTGAGGATTTATTATTGTTTTTAAAACAAAAAATAGTTATTCAAAATTTTACTGAAATGACTTATTCCAAATTGAAGGAAAAAATATTGCTAATTTTACTAAAGCAGGATTACCAAATTTTATTAATAATGCTGCTTTAGTCGTTACATCTTATGTTTCAACATTCCTTGTTGTTCAGTTACCAAACCAAGAATATCACAATGGGGTTGCTGTTTTGCAGGAACTTTATTCTTCAATTGTGCCATGAATGACACTAGTATTATCAGCAGGGGTTGGTGTTACACAAGGGGCTCGTAGTATTATTGCCTATAATTATGGGGCAAAAAAGAATGCTCGAATTTGAGAAGTTTTAAAACGGGTTAGTTTATTAATTATTATTTGATTTTGTTTAATGTTAATTGTCTTTATTATTTTTGGAAAAGATATGATGATGTTATTTGCTTTTCCTGAAAAATATGCAACGAAATATCGTTGATGAATTGTTTTAAACTTTATGACTTATCCATTTTGTTCATTAACTTATATTGCTTTAACGTTGTTCCAAGGAATTAATCGTTCCTTTTTAGCAACATTTACAAGTAGTTTACGTTCAATTGTTGTAATTTTACCATTAATTGGAATTGGTTTTGGCGTTAGTCAAGCAACTGGAAATCTAATTTTCTATTATGTCTTTATTGGTTTAAATGATTTAATTTCAGCAGTAATTATTATTCCAATTTTAGTTTACTACTGAAGAAAATATCGTAACAAATTAGTTGATGAGCCTGATCCATATTTTAATGAATATCAAGAAGATTTACGAACTAAAAAAGTTTTAAAAGTGAAACATCAACAAAAAAAATAACCAGGTTATGCAAGAAGTCTATTATTGATGCTACCGAAACTCCAATCCAACGCCCAAAAAAAGACAAAAACAATCTTATTCTGGTA
>NZ_RXFY01000011.1:0-18979 GCF_044714355.1 Spiroplasma sp. ald
TAGATTTTTAACAAAAATCATTTTTCGTGGTGCTGAAATAACTACATAATTTAAAAAAATATTTTTTTTGAAAAAATAGTTGCAATTTTTAATAATAAAATATATTATTGACTTAATAAGGGTGAATTGTCCTATTTGCATCTTTACTTTACATTGCTTAAAAGCAAATCCATTTATCAACTTTATTAACCCGTGAATTTGTTTTTGCTTTTTTAACTACAGCTTGATATTGTTGTTCTAAATCAGCTTTTTTATTTTTCTCAAACATTTGTCACGTAAAATTATGCACTGAACCATATTTTGCGACAATGTCTTTGACTTGACCAGCTTCTTTAATTTGACTATTGTGAACATAAATATATTTTTCACAAAACTCTTCAACTTCACTCATCATATGTGTTACTAAAAACAGCGCTTTTCCTTTATCAACAATATTCTCTTGTAAAAAGTGAAAAATTTCTGATCGAACTTCAATATCTAACCCAGTTGAAATTTCATCTAAAATAACTAAGTCTGGGTCATGGATTACTGATAATAAAATATTTAATCGTTGTTGTTGGCCGCCAGAAAGACCTTCAACAAATTTATTTTCCATTCCAATTAATTGATATGTTCGTAACAATTCACGTAAATGCCCATCTTTCATTGGAATATTAAAGGTATTTAAATAGTATTTAATCATATCCATTACTGAAATCCCAATTGGATATTTTGATTCTTGGAATTGTAAACCAATTGTTAAATTTTCTTGTCGATGTACTTTACCACTTGTTAGTTGGCGAATTCTACCAACAATTTCACTTAATGTTGATTTACCACTTTCATTGGCTCCAATTACCCCAATGAGATCACCTGGATTAATCACTAAATTAACGTTATTCAAAGCAACTTTATTTTTATATTTTTTTGTAACATCAACTACTTCTACTAGTGGTTTTGGTGAATCAATTGCTTTGCGTTCCTTTATAACTACTTGTTTCATAGGTTACCCCTTTCCTAGCTATATTTATTCAGTTTTAATTAATAAATACGCTCAGAAAATTTTACCAAAAAAAAATAAAAAAAGTATATAAATATCCATTTTTATTTGTATGAACTAATTCTTATATTTTAGAAATTAAACTTGATCTAAGACTGAATTAATGTAACTAAAATCAGTATCTTCGCCATATAATTTTAAAATTTCTAAACTTTCATTAATGACAATTGCCTTTGCTAATTGTTGATAACAAATTTCATAAACTCCATATACTAAAACAGCCTTATGATAATTACTTAAGCGAGCAAAATTTCATCCTGGTTTTAAATGTTGATTAATTTTCGCAATAATATCTGATAGATTTGCTAATATTTCCTCAACTTGAATTGTTTCCGTAGAAGTTGTTACCATTTGTGAGAAATCATATGCTTCTTGTTTTGTTGTTAAAACATCATGTTGTAAAACAAAGTGACGATATAACAAATTAATAATATTAATGCGTTCTTGGCGTTTTGACACGTGACATACTCCTTTAAATATAATGATATAAACAAAATAAACTACTTTTTTGTAACCGATAATTATGGCGATGACTATGCTCGCTTAACAAATGATGTAACATTAAAATTGTTTCATCGGCAAAAAGATCAATCGTTAAATCATCGTTTTTTTCAATATGTTTTATTATATCACTTCAATGCATTTCTTGCTGATTAATTATTTGAATATTATTATAAGGCACCAAGTCAGTAACAATAAATGGTTCTTTACTATTAATCACAACCAAATTAATTATAGCAGTACGTAAAAATTGTTTTGCATCAAGTAATTTAACCATCCGATTAATCATAAATTGTTGTGTTACAATTGGCGAAGTAATTAAAGCTTTCCTTTGCTCTCATATTGGGGTTGTTAATGTTGTTGTTACTGGTTCAGATAATGTTTTGATTTTTAAAAAATAAAGATTTTTTCGCGTTAAAATTAAGCGTGGAAAATAATATGTAATACGGCTAAAATCATCATAAAAAGCAACATTTTTAAAATATCACATATAATTAACAGTCCGAACATATCGTTCAATAATCTTATCAAAGCCATGATATTGCTCAGAATATAACTCTTGTTTTCAATTCAACGGTGGTAAACCAAGCTCCTGTCGAATTTTAACTAAATAACGTCGTTTTTTAAATGTTAACATCTTATTTTCTCCTTCTTTAAATTAAGTAAAAAAGAAACCTATGGTTTCTTACGATGTCAAAAATGATTAGTTCGTTTTTGATGCGCATATCGATATTGAATTTCATCTTCTTCTGTTAATTTTTCAACTAATTCTTCATTATATCGCCGTGCTAAAGCTTCTTGATAATCAAAGATTTTTTCTTGTACCCGAACATGAATCCCATCTACTAGTAATGGGGCTTTAATTTCTGCCAACTAATAAAATATATTCTTTTTTATTACATGCTTCTGTAACATTATCTTCAGTATAAACATTATAACTAAGAAAATGATTTTTATCTTGTGCATTACCTGCAAAAAACATTTCATTGGGGTCCATCCAATCAATGCAAATGATTTTTCCATTACGTAAAAAAGATGCCCTGTTTTTATATCTCTTATCATTTCTCGTTACCTACTATCTCCTTAAGGTTTATAAATATTTGGTTAATACTTAACGAGGTGATAATTAATAATTAATACACTATTTTCTACTACGTGCGTCTTGCATTAGTTTTGCTTGCACTCGTAATGATTCAATTAAAAGTTGCCGATTTTCTTTAACTTCATCGCGAATTCTTAATAACCGTCGGAATTCCTTTTGACGTTTAATAAACTCTTCAAGGTTTCCTTTTGTATCTTTATATTTAAGCACTTGTTTATTTAGCAATTTAATTTCAGCATATTGCTTTTGGTTTAATAGCATAACATGCTTACGTAATAGGGGAATTGATTCACTACGGTTTTTTAAAATTGCATCGTTTAATTCTTCATCATTAGTTTTAATTGCTCGTGATAAGTTAATAGCTCGATTAAAATCAGCTAATTCTTGAGAAATTTGACGATTATATCCTTGTTCATATTGACGTCGAACTTCAAATAAATATTCCGTCATTTTTTGATCATAAACTAATCGTTCTTCAATATTTGGCCGTTTTGTTTCATCATAACGATGATTATAATTTGTTTTTTTGTAAAGATCTTCATCAAACAATAATTCTTGTTCATCAGTTATTACTTTGTTTGTTTGATTATTAATCGCTTTCTTTGCTCTTGCAGTTTCTCGATCTTTTTTTCTTTGTTTATAATTTAGTTTTGCAGCAAAAGTTGCTTTTAATTGTTCTAATTGTGTTTGCTCTGCATCAGTCAATTTCTGAAAACGACTTTTATTTTCTAATCGTAAAATTAATCGTTCTTCAATTGATAATGGATCTTCTGCTGTCCGAATTATTTTAACTGGCTTTGGTTTTGGCGGAGTAATATCTTTTTCAGCAAATTCATTTAAACTAATTTCAACTGGTGATTGTTTAATTAAACGAACAAGAATTTCTTCATCTCCTTTTTCAATTTCAATTTTATCATTTGGATCAACAACAAAATCAACAATTGATAAACCATTCCGTTTAATTTGAGAAATTTGTTGTGCCAAGATTGGCCGTAAATCACGACGAATTGTTGTTACTTCTTCTGTTTCTTTTCGACAAATAATTGTTTTAGGTTCGTCTTCAAACGAGTTTGATAATTCTAATTTATTTTTAACCTGATTAGCATCAAAATGATTTCAGGTTGAGAAAGTAGAAAACTGGTCATTAATGTGCTCACTATCTTTTGATGGCGGTTTCATTAAATTTTCTGTTTTAGAATTGGCATTTTTAACAGACATTTTCTTCGGCATACTCGTTTGCTCGGTAGTAATTGTTATTTCTTCTGATAGTGACATTACTGGTGAAAATTGTGGTAAGAAAGGCTTTGATTTTGACCCTGCTTTCTTACTAACTGCTTGTTTTGCTTTATGATTCTTTAATCTTTGCAAAACAGGAATTTCTTTTTCAACCCGATAACTATAATCAATAAATTTACTTTTAGCTCTTTGCTCTTCTCAAGTATTTCTTTTTTTATCCTTTAAACGAATAACACCTGTTTTTTTAGTTCCAACAACTTCGTTAACATATTTTTGTTTTAACGCTTGGTATTCGGCACTATTTTCATCTAATTGTCCCAATAAAACCTTGATTGTTGCTGGCGTTAATTTTTTATCCATTAGTTCTGTTGTATCTCGATCAGAATCAATAATGTTTCCATAATTGACACGAGAAGTTACGACAGATTCTGAGTCTTTTTCCTTTGCCATTTTCTATTCCTCTTTTATCTATTTTCTCGTTTTTTGATACTTACATATACTATATAAAATTTTTGCACTTTTTTAAAGTTTTTTTACTAAAAATTTTGCTTTTTTTAATAAATTATTTATAATAATATATCTTTTTTTAACTTAAAGATTATCAGCGTGATTTTGGGCCTTTTTTGTGAAGATAACGCTGTCTCTTACTTTTTATTGATTTTTCAGTTGATAGCAGCGAAAATTCTTGTTCTTGTGGTTGATGATACATATTATATTCATCTAACAATGCACGACCAATTTCTCGCATAAAAATAGTGCCATAATTATCTTCTGCTGTTGAAATTTTATTAATGTCATTTCTATTTTTAAATACTGGCTTTGCTTGCAATTCTAATCCAGTAACTTCACTATTTAATATTTTTTTATTTATCTTTGGTAATTTAACTGGTTTTGATAATGTAGCCAAATATTCTTCTCGTTTTTTTAATTCATTTAATCTAATTTGTTGTAAATCACGAAGCACTAACTCTTGTTGACGTTGTACTTGTTGTATTTGAATTTTATTATTATTTGCTAATGCTTGTAATAATTGTTTTTGAACAATAGCATCTGCCTCTTGCGCTCATAATTCTTTCTCTCGCGCTCATTGTAAAGCCACATCAGGTCTTTTCTGAGGATCAATGCCACTTGATGTCACAACTTCATCAAAATATTTACGAATTAATTCGGCTGTTGTGATTTTTTTATTTTCCATTGTTAATTCTTCACCACTTTATTGTTACTACTTATTGTTTCACTCTTTTCATTATTAGAGTTTTCAACTAAAAAGCCATCAATAACCTTTTTTCCTTCAGCACGATATTTTTCAATTAAAATCTGTGGTAATGGTTTAGGTTTTACTTTTTTATTATTAAGTTTTTTTTGATAACGCCGTTCTTTACGCATATTTTTTTGAATTAATTTTTCTTTTAATAAACGTTGATGAAGTTGTTCTAACTGACGCCGATGAATTTCACGAATTTCACGAGGATGATATCCTGCATAAGTGTATTGATTTTCCGTTAAATCAACTGTTAAATCAGGTGTTTTTGTCGAATCAGCATAATCAATTTGATAATCTTTTAATTCTTTCTGTGTATATAAAGTCAAATCTGTGTCTTTTCTTTTAGTAGGAATAAATGTTTGATTATTTACTTCTGCTATTAAATTAGATTGTTTTTTTGTTATTTTTAAATTAGAAACTTTATCATTATTTTTTTCATAATCATTACCATATTTTAACTTTTTTAAATTAGGACGTTTTTTAGGATCAATAATTGAAATATAATCATTTTTATTTTTTTGTGTTTTTTCAATTAATATTTGATTATTGCTAGCCCCTATTGTTTTAGTAGGTACACTATTTTGACTAGCTCCATTCAAGAATGGTTGCTTTTGCTTACTACTAATTGCATTTGTGAAAGTTAAATTTGGCACAATTGCTTCATTTTTTTCTACTGATAATTTTGACTTAATCTTCTTTGATGGTTTTATCATTAATGGATTAATTTGTCTAGTAATATCAGGTTCTAAATAAAGATCAGTTTTAAAAATTGGTTTTCGTTTTGATTCTTCTTTTATAAAATTACGAATATATTTACCACCAATTTGTTTCTTAGTTTTTCCTAAACTACGGTATAATGATTCTTTGACCATTTGATCACGTTTTTTAATAACATGTTCCGGATTAATCACAATTGGTGTCTCATTTTTATCTTTTTTATGTGTGATTTGCTGCATATGTTGTTTTCACTCTGAAGGATGTGAATTCCGACGTGACAACAATTCTAATTGATTTTTACTTAAATTCATTTGATCTTTAATTTCATCTAATGACCGTAATTTAAGATCCCGATTTGATAAAGAATAATCTTCTTCTGGATGATAACCTTCTCGCGCTCGATTTGAATATGGATTAAAATCATGTTTAGTATTATCTCGTCGTGATAACAATTGTAATTGATTTTGATTTAATCCTCAATTATTTGCATGTTCTTTCACTTGTTCATTAAATCCTTTTAATGATTCAATTGTTTCCTTGTTTTGACTGTCATTTTTTGAACCTTGTGTTTGACTTTGAAATCGTCCATAATGTTCATTGCGTTGTCGGATTAATCGTTGCTGATTTGGATTTAACTTACTAATAATATTTTCAGTTTCTTCTGATGAAGGAAATACTTTATCAGACTTTATATTCTCATCTAAGGTTAGTTCATTCTTAACAACTTGTTCGGTTGGCAAATTTGCTAAAACAGATTCATTATTATTTAAAAAAGCTTGACGTGGTTGTTTTATCTCTGATTCAATTGCTTCTTGTGATGCTTGATAACCACGAACAACTCGCGATGGAAATAAGTCTTCAACTCGCGATAATTTTCGTTTTGACAATAATCTTAACTGACTAGGATTTAGTCCCATTGTTTTCTTGCTACTCGTTGCATTTTTTGCCAATTCTTTTTTAAATAATGATGATTTTTTACTTGAGGTTTTTTTAAATTGTGCATTTTCTCCTAATAATAATTTAACAAATTTTTCATATTCTTTTTCATAACGTTGATTTCAATCAATTGCACTATTTGAATTCAAATTTTTATATTCTTCCATTAACTTTAAATATGGTTCTGACTTTTTCCAAGACTTAGTTAAAATTTTAATAAGCATTGTTTCATTAACATTTATTTTTAAATTATTATTAACTTCTTGTAATTGTTTTGTTTCATTCAATTTCTTACTAGCCATCATTTTACCTCAAATTTTTAAATTATAACCGTCAATAAATTCTTTTTCTAAAATTATATCATTTTTTTCTTGCTTTTGATATCAATACTTGTATAATTAGACATTAAAAAAATAAAAGAGTCATTCTCTTTTATTTCTGTTGTAAATATGCTTCTAAAATTAATTGCGCTGCTAAACTATCTTTTTTTTGTTTTCGTTTTTGGCGCGAAAGATTTGCTTCTAACATTATTTTATGAGCTTGACGTGTTGTTAACCGTTCATCAACTAAGTGAATTGTTATCGTTGCTTCTAATAATGGTTTTAAAATATCAACAAAATCATTAACCATTAAAGCACGAGGTCCAATTGTATTATTCATATTTTTTGGATAGCCAATAATAATATCACTAAATTGGTTTGTTGTAATTAACTCCGCTAAATATTGCGCTGCTTGTGCAAAATCATTTTCTGGAAAGCGATAAACACCATACCCAGTCGCAATCAGTCCCCGACTTGTTGCTAAGCCTAGAGTTTTACTACCAACATCAACTCCTAAATAATACTTAGCCGTGATGTTTTAAAAATTCTAGCGGGTCAGCAAATAATTTAACAAGTAAAGTTTTGTCTTTATTGTTAAAACCACTTTGAGCAACACTATTATTGCCGCCACCTTTACCACCTAATAATGGATTTAATTGTTGAATAATTTTTCCAGCTTGATAACGATCGTGTAAATCATCACTAACACCAACAATTAATGTGGCTTGTTTTTCATCACTAACATCAACGAAAAAAATTAGTAAGTTTTGATATCGAACTTTATAATCATCAATTAACACTTTTAAAGCATTAATATCAACTTTTGCTGTAAATTGATGAGTTAAAACATTAATTCCATTTTTAGTTTGTGGTAACAAGATATTATATTGTTTGACAAATTGTTGAATTAAAATATTATCATATTGTTTTTGTCAATGTTTAAAATCTTCTTTAAATTGTGCTACTAACTCTTTTAACTGTTTTCAGTTTGTTTTTGAAACAGTTAAATTACTAATTTGTTCTCAAGTTTGCTCTAAACGTTGGTCAAGTAATGCTTTTTTACCTTGATTATACTTATCAAAATAATTAATTGCTTCAGTTTTTTCTTTTAAAAATTGTTCATTTAGATAACTAGCAATTGTTTTATTTGAGGTAATAGCATGAATTCGAAATGTTCCAACTCCTTTTGATTCCAAACCAGTTACTAGTAAATCTTCAACATCTTGTGAATTAGTCACATGGGTTCCTCCACAAAGTTCACAAGAATAAGTACCAAATTTAACAATTCGAACCTCAGCATCATATTTTTCTGTAAAAAAAGCTAAAGCATGATGCACATCTAATGCTGTTTGCATATCAGTATAAATAACTTCACAAGGAATTGCAGCCTTAATTGCTTTTGTAACAGAAGCTTCTACATCTGTAATTTCCGCTGGTGTAATTGCTTGATTATGTGTAATATCAATTCGTAAACGCTCATCATCGTTATAAGAACCAGTTTGCATAACATGGTTTCCTAACACTTCTCGTAAAGCAGAATGAATTAAATGTGTTCCTGAGTGATTTTTCCGCGTATAAAAACGACGATCACTGTCAATTGACGCATTGACCAAATCTCTAATCTTAAGTGTCCCTTCAACTTTGACAAAATGTAAATGCTGTTTATTTGGCCCTTGTTGTACATCAAGAACATAAGCTGTCGTATTGTCTTTTAAAATTAATCCGTGATCCGCAGCTTGTCCCCCTTTTTCAGCATAAAATGGTGTCTCTTTTAAAATGATATATCCTGTTGTATTAGTTAATTTTGTGACTGGTTTATCATCAGCAAACATAAAGACAATTTCTGTATTATTAACTTGTTCATGTTCATAACCAACAAATTGACTAGCAACATCTAACTTGGTAAAAAGTTCGCTTTGTAAATGAATTGCTTTAATATCTTTTCGATTAGTACGTGAAATTGTTTTCGTATTTTCTAATAATTCATCAAAACCAACACGATCAACACTAATCCCTGCTTCGTGTGCTTCTTCTTCAATTAATTCAATTGGAAAACCATAACTTTCAAATAAACGAAAGGCATGTTCTTTTGAAATCGTACCATATTTTGTTTTAACTTCATTAAAAAGTTTGTTTCCTTGTTCTAATGTTCTTAAAAATTTATTTTCTTCATCTAACACAGCTTGTTCAACAATTGGTTGTTTTTCAACTAGATAAGAATAATATTCTTGCATAATATTAACTACTGTTCCCACTAATTTAAATAAAAATGGTTCTGTTAAATCAATTTTTTTCCCATATAAACTAGCACGACGAATTAAACGCCGAATAACATAACCACGATCTTTATTCCCCGGAAAAGCACCATCAGCAATTGCAAAAGTAACTGCCCGAATATGATCAGCAATTACTTTAAATGCAGTATTAATTTTTAATTGTTCTGAATCATTGTTAAACAATGCTGTTTCATCATAATGATATTTTCCATTTACTAATTTTTCAACCGCTTTAATAATTGGCATAAACAAATCAGTTTCAAAATTAGTTGGTGTTTCTTGAATAATTGAAGTAATTCGTTCTAATCCAGCACCAGTATCAATATTTTTTCGTGGTAAGTCAGTATATGTCCCATCACCATTATTATTATATTGTGAAAAAACAATATTTCAAACTTCCAAATAACGATCATTTTCTAAATCATCTTGCAATAACTTTAATCCTAATTGCTCATGATCATATTTTTCCCCACGGTCATAAAAAATTTCGGTATTAGGTCCGCATGGTCCGGTCCCAATTTCTCAAAAATTAGTATCCTTATCACCTTTAATAATTCGTTCATCACTTAAACCAATTACATTGCGTCAAATTTCATAAGCTTCTTGATCATCTTTATAAATTGTGACATATAATTTGGCAGGATCAAACCCAATTCATTTTTTATCAGTTAAAAATTCTCAAGCATACATAATTGCTTCTTTTTTAAAGTAATCACCAATTGAAAAATTACCAAGCATTTCAAACAAAGTATGATGACGTGCTGTATAACCAACATTTTCAATATCATTAGTTCGAATTGATTTTTGTGAATTTGTCAAGCGTGGTGATGGTGGTGTTTTTCGCCCATCAAAATATGGCTTTAACGTCGCCACACCAGAGTTAATTCATAATAATGACGGATCATCAACAGGAATCAATGATACTGAAGATAATTCATAATGATCCTTACTGCGAAAAAAATCTAACCACATTCTTCGAATTGCATTTGCTGTAAATTTTGTCATTTTAATATTCCCTTCTCTTTCATAATTAATTAATAGGATTATAGCATACCAAACGAAAAAAACTTTTTTATTTCAAAGAAGTTCTTACTAAAAGCCTATTTTCGATATCCTCGAACCAATAAATAAAACGAAACTAATAAAATATTAACAAAGAAGAAAGTTGTAATTACTGGCACAACGGCTGGATATTGAAAATATTGGCGAAATATTGTTCACATTAAGGTTTGTCAAAGTAAACCAATTACTAATCATGTTAGCATTTGAACAAACATTAATAAATTATATGAAAATTCTTGTAAACGTGCTAAACAAAACAACATAAAATAAAGGGGAATAAAACTAATGATCATTAATCCTATTGCAACTACTAAAAGAATTCAGTTAGCTCTAACATACCCCGTTGTTGACGTGAAGGCAGGGAAAATCATAATTACAATAAAACCAATCATTAATAAAATCATTCCAATGTTGCTTCCTAAGCGTTGACGAAGTTCCCGACGAGAAGAAATATTAATGTATCCTAATCATTGCATAAAATGAGTTACAAATCCACCACAGTGTCCTGCTGATGATGGTAATAATAATTCAATTGCAATGCGAATTGATAATCCAATCACAACATTAGCAACAGCAAGGGGCATCACAAAAATAATTAATACTGCTCCTGCTTGCATAATTGTTGGTGCTTGCGCAAAAAGCGTTCCTAAGCCATTTTGATTAATTATTAAACCTAATATTGAAAACACATTTGGTTGATATTGTACATTGTTTATTCAAGTTGCCAATCCTTGACCATTAGTTAAATTATATCAATAAAGTTTTTCACGCAGTACAAAAGAAAAACCATCAGCAATAGCAATGAAAAATAATCCTAAAAATAAGGATAGATATAAAGTAAAGCCACCAATCCTTATCATTCATTTACCAACTAATAAACGAACATTTCATTTTCAATGTGCTGCTGTTATATTTGTTAGTAAGACAATAACAAAAATTGCTGTTCCAACTGCAATTAATGTAAAAATAGGAACAAAAATATATAAATCAATTACTCAAAATTTAAAAAGAGCAAATCCATTTAAACTAAAAACTGCTTGAAAAGAACGATATGATAATAAAAAATTTAAAATATTATAAGCACTATCTCCCTGTAAAGTTTCTAATGGATTAGGGTTTAATCCTTTAACGCTTAATGAATTAATAATTTCTTGTTTTAAGGCTGTTACTTGTTGATTTAATGTTGGAACAACTGCTCCAGCTATAATAATTACAATTTCTGCTAAAAATCATATAGTACTAAATTTTAGTCAAGACTTTAATGCCATAGTCTCCTCCATGTTTCTAAATAATTATAAGTATATTATACCAAGAAAACAAGGAAGATGATATTTTTTATTTATTCTGAAGTGATTAACAAATTACATCATAACTCGTTCTACTACTTTAATATCTGGAATGGCTAATAATGATGACCGAATTTGTTGCAAGCGGTCAGCATTACTAACCTTAATAATTGTTTTAATTGTTAAATTCATTAAATCACCAGAAACATTAGCACTCATCATTTGAACCGATGCATTTAAATGACTTAATACTTTTGTCACATCAACTAGTAAGGCAGGCCGATCAATTGCTTCAATTCGAATTGCACAATCATATTGTTTATTTTTACAAACTGCTTCATTTCAACTAACTTCAACTTGGCGGTCTTGCTTATCACCGCTTTGAATATTACGACAAGTTTTTAAATGAACTTTAATCCCTTCAGCTTTAGAAACATAACCAGTGATGTCTTCATATGGAATTGGTAAACAACATTGTGAAATAACAACTTTAATGCTTGAAATACCTTGGACAATGATATCATCTTTTAATTGCGCTTTTTTATATTGTTTATCTTGTAATTTTTTTAAAATTTTTTCATTTTGACTTGTTTCGTGATCTAAATAAACTAAATTAATTGCTTCTTCTAAAGTATATTCATCATTAGCAACATCTAACAAAAAATCTTCAATATTATTAAAATTAATTGCATGTAATCGTTCTAATTGTGTTTCTGAATCAACTAATTTTCATTTTAAATCTTTTTTTGCAATATATTCTTCAATTTGTGCCTTTGTTTGTTTAATTTTCTCTAAATTAACTGATTTTGCATCACTAGTTACTTCAACTAATTCTTTTTTCAAATACTTCTTAATTTTTTGTAGCGCCGATGATGTTTTTGCGACAACTAATCATGAATGATTTGGTTTTTGGGTTGCTGCTGTTTTAATATCAACCACATCTCCTGATTTTAAAACAGTTGAAATTGGTGAAAATAAACCATTAATTTTTGCTCCAATTGTTTTTTCTCCAATTTCAGAATGAATTTTATAAGCAAAGTCCAGAACAGTTGAACCAAATGGTAATGTTACAACCTTCCCATTTGGTGTTAAAACATAAATTAACGAAGAAAAAATATCATTTTGAATAATTTGTTCCATTAAATGATCTGGTTTATAAACTTCTTGTTGAATTTCATCTCGTTCATGTACTGAAATATTTTCTAAATCTAAAATCCGTTTAAAAATATCTAATCGTTCATCAATATCTTTTTGTTTTTTTGCAATATCATAATTTTCCCCTTCTTTATAACGTCAATGCGCTGCTACCCCTTGTTCTGCTAATTCATCCATTTCTTCAGTTCGAATTTGAATTTCAAAAATAAGACCATCATCAGCCGCAATTGTAGTATGCAAAGATTGATATAAATTATGTTTTGGCGTAGCAATATAATCTTTAAAGCGATTATTTAATGGCGTATAATGCTGATGGACAAAACCTAACACCTTATAACAATCATCAACACTATTTGTAATAATACGAACAGCTAAAATATCATGAATATCATCAAAATTTTTACCAAACTGATTCATTTTACGATAAATTGAATAAATTGATTTACTACGTCCATATACTTTTACAGACATTTTTTTCTCAGTAATTAAAATTTGTTTTAATTCTTCAATTTTTTGATTAATAGTATTTTCTCGCTCTTTATTACTTGATTCTAATAATGAAACAATTTTATTGTATTGCACAGGGTTAACAATTTTAAAACTAATATCTTCAATTTCTTGTTTAACAGCTTTCATTCCTAAGCGATGAGCAATTGCTGAATAAATTTCTAAACTTTCTCGCGCAATAATTTGTTGACGTTCTGGTTTTAAATAACCAATTGTTTTTAAATTATGTAAACGATCAGCTAACTTGACAATAATTACGCGAATATCTTTCGCCATTGATAAATATAACTTTCGTAAATATTGTGCTTTGATTTGTGTCCGATTTTCTTTTGCAAAATAACTAACTTTGGTTACCCCTTCAACTAAATTAGCGATTTCAATCCCAAATAATTCTTGTAATTCTTCAAAGGTAGCAGGAGTATCCTCTAAAACATCATGTAATAACCCAGCAATTAAAGTTTTTGGTCCCATTCGCCATTGTGCCAAAAAAAAGGTTGTTCATAATGGATGGATAATATACGCTGCTCCGCTATTGCGAACTTGCCCATGGTGTTTTTCTTCAGCATACTGATATGCTTTCTGAATTTCCTTTA
Organism: Spiroplasma sp. ald; assembly: GCF_044714355.1. Taxonomy (NCBI): domain Bacteria; kingdom Bacillati; phylum Mycoplasmatota; class Mollicutes; order Entomoplasmatales; family Spiroplasmataceae; genus Spiroplasma; species Spiroplasma sp. ald. Next base: position 13,995 of record NZ_RXFY01000011.1, read on the forward strand.
ATGTTGCTTCATCTTTAATATACAACTTAATTTGGGCTAAGACTTCTTCGTATTTAATATCTCGATCCATTATAAACAACCCCTTTTTCTTATAATAATTATAATTATATCGCGTTTAGCATTAATATTCAATCAGGGTTTTAATTGGATATGAATCTAAATCTTTTTTACCATTCAAATATGTTAAATCAATCACAAAAACTAAACCAGCAATTGTTGCTTGTTCTTGCTTAACTAATTGACACATTGCACGTGCTGTTCCTCCCAATGCTAAAACATCATCAACAATCAACACACGATCATTTGGTTGTAAATCTCCGGCATGAATCTCTAATTGATTTGCCGCATATTCGTAACTATATTTTACATCAATAACTGCGCGGGGTAATTTTCCCACTTTTCGTACAGGAATAAACCGTAAATTGGTAGCAAAACTAACAGCTGGACCAAACAAAAAACCACGTGCTTCAGGAGCAATAATTACTGTTGCTTTTTGAGCAACAGCATACGCTGCTAATTGCTTAATTACTGTTTTAAAAGCCAAAGCGTTATTTAATAACGGAGTAATATCACGAAAAATAACCCCGGTTCTGGAAAATTAGGAATATCAACAATAAACTTTTTTAGATCCATTTTTAAAAATTCCTTTCTTGGTTAATTAATCATTAATTCCAACAACAACTTGTTCATCAACTTCAACACGTTGTGAATCTAAGTAATTTTTAACACGGATTTTATTTAACGCACGATATTTTTCTAATGCTATTCAAATTGGGATTGCAACAAATAATGTCGCAAACATCCCAATAATTAAACCAATTAAAATAACAACATTAAAACCAAATCGTGTTCCTGAAAAAGCCGCCAAAGTAATTAATAAAATTGCAAACATAATTCCTAATGTTAAACAGTGCTGTAGCATTTGTTTAATTGTAATATTAGCAACTTTTTGTAAAAAGTTATGTTCATAATTATAGATCCGAAACTCTTTTTGAATTTCTCGGATGATTTTATGGTTTTTATTTTTAATATCTTTTGCCACCAATTCTACCAGGTGCAATTGGTCACGATATTGTTTTTTCAATTCTTTTAATTTTAAATCTGGATTTTTAACTGCTAATTTTTTTAATTCCTCTTGATAATAAACTTTATGAGCACGACGTAAACGTTTAATTTGAGCACGATGTTCTGACATATAGGCAAAGAATGTTTCATACTCACGAATATTAATTGCTTTTTTATTTTGTTTTGCACGCACCATTACCATTGTTCCAAAAGCAATTGCAAACCCAAAAATCGTTAAGAACGCAATTGACATTTCAAAGGTAATTAACAACTGCGTAATAATTGCAATTGCAATAGTAACAATTAACGTAAAGATTGCGGCTAACACCATTCCAACAAATTGTGCTCAATCTAAGCGGAATAATGTATAAACAAAAATACATGCTAAACCAATTGCCAGGCTAATTGCCGCAATTTTTAAGATATAACCTTCCATAACTGGATCAGTTTGTTGTAAGGCTAATGATGTATCACTCGGGCTAGCACCATAAAATGAAGCAATGCTTGATAACAATTCATGCTCAAAAGTACCCTTCGTAATATTTGTACTAATAACTAAAATACGGTTACTATTACCAGTATCTTGTCGTTTAATCACATAAATATTAAAACTAAAATTATGACGTGTTATTTGCCGATACTCTTCAATTTGCGTATTTAACTTGGCAATTGCAACTTCATCTGGAGCTTGTTTAGACCCATCTGTTCCTCACAAGTCTTCATTAACTGTAATATTAATTCCTGGTTTAATTGTATTAGCAACATTTGCTTTTCCAGCAAAACCAATTGCTAAGGCAATTATTAATAAAATGATTCCAACAATTGGGGTTCATTTTGTAATATTATAAAAGGTTCATTTGCCATGTTTTAATTGTTTACGCTTTTTATTTTCTACAGGGGCTGAAGCAGATAATTCTGTTTCAGCATTAGCAGGCAGGTTTACTTCAACATCAGATAGAAGCTCAGTTGTTGAAGAATCCACTACTTTAACATCCGTAGCTAGTTTTCTTGATTGTTTCTTAAACAATCAAGTTCATAATGAAAATCGTGAAACATCTAACCAACGATATTTTTCTTGTCAATGTAACTTAATGATAATTCAATACATTAACCGCGCTACGACAAAAACCATAATAATTGCAATAATTAAACCAACTAATAAAATTGTGGCAAATGATTTAATATTATTAGTTCCTGTTCAAAATAGCGACAGTCCTAATATTACTAAAACAACTAAAGCATCGATAAAAACAGCAATTGTTTGTTTATTAGCAATTTTCATTGCTGGTTCAAATGGGATATTATTTTCATACCGCTCACGTTTATACCGTGAAAAGAACAACAAGTTTCCTTCTAATGATAATCCAAAAGCAATAATTAAGGCGGCAATACTTTCTGGTGAAATTTCAACCTTTAATAAAGATGAAAAATATAAGGTTGAAATAATTGTAAACAATAAAGTTAAGATGGCAATTAATCCAAATAAACGATAATAAACTAATAATACAATAAAAATGGCTAAAACTAAAACACCTAAAATAATCATTGAAATTTTAAACACATTTGTTGAAACAACCGGTGGGATTTCACGATAACCGCGAATAGTAAATTCTAGTCCACTTAGCCCCCCATTAACCAAGTTACTAATTTGACGAGCTTCTGTCTCGGTTGATGTTGTAATTTGATTTGAATTTTCGGCTGCACCAGTTCCAATTTTAATTAAATTTCAATTAATAATATATTTTTTATATGCTTCGGTCAAAACACTATTATATTCAATAATTGTTTGTAAATATGGTCGCAATGGATCAATATATGCATTTGTTGTAGCACTTTTATCATTTGGATCAATTAATAAACGATTTGTCGGTACTGTTGTAAAACGAAAACGACTATCTTCCATTCATGTTCTAATTTGTGAAATTGGATAACGTAATGCTAAATCTAACAAATTTCCATGCTGAATTCAAGCAGTCCCTGTATCATAATATTCTACATCAAAAATATGATAAATATTTGTTCAATCTGTTGAAGAAACCTTACTACGAATATCAACACTAAACAAAGTTGCAATTGCTTGTATATTATCAATATCATGACGTAAATCATCAATCATTTGACCAATATCAGTTCAAATATATAATGGCTGTGCTTGTCCGCCTCCTTCTGCTGGTTTTAAACTATTAATAATGCTATCTCATTTTTGTTGATTTTTAATTTGTAAGGTAATAATTGGTCGACGTGCTTGGTCAACTCCTGTTGTTGAACCATAGATAACATCACTTAATGGTGTTCGTTCTTTTGTTCCATTATTATCACTAATTAATAAATCTTTTCCCTTATTATCAGTTAAGTAAATTGCTCCTAATCGTTGAATTATTTTACTTAAGTCATTATAAGATTTAAACCTATCTTTTCCAACAATAACTTCAACCGAATTACGTCCTAATGTTTGTAAATATAAATTTTGGTTTGATAAAGGATCTAATTTATTTCGTAATAATTCTAAACCTTTTTTGCTATCTCCATTTGGAGTATCCGGTGAATAATTAGGGTCTCTTTTGTCAAAAACATCAATTTGAACTTGATATCCTCCTGAATAAGCAATTCCTGTTTGATATGAATAACGAAAACTATCCGCTGAAAAAAGCGCACCAACAATCATAGCAATAACTAAAACAATTAATGTTCCGATTCGGATAATTAATCGACTTATTGCTCTTTTATCTTTTGGCTCTTTAATTATTTTAACTTGTTCTTTCTTTCCCACGCTTGACACCACTATTCTACTTTTCAACTTTTCTTTATATATTGTACACTATTTCTTATCTAATCCTATGATTTAATAAACATATCTTTAAAATCATCTAACGATAAATCTAGATCAGTAATTTTTTGATTATTCATAAATTCAATTATCGGGTTAAGTTTAATATTAAAAATATAATAAGCAGCATCACTAACATCAATAATTTTTTTATCAACTAAAATTATTTTTAATAAATAATTAATAACATCCTGTTCGGTAATATTTCGATTTAATAACTTTAAATCTACTGTTTTTAAACTAATCATTTTTAAAACATAATTAGCAATTTGTTGTTGTTCTTTTTGATGATTTTGCATTATATTTACACCTTACCTTAGTTTCAACTATTATTATAACTAAGTTATTTAAAAAATTAAGAAATTTATGTTAATTTTTTTAAAAATTCAATTGCTTTTGTTGTTAATACCCGTCCCTGTGGGGTTTTTAACAAATAGCCCTTTTTTAATAAAAATGGTTCTAAATTATTGGTAATTGTTAAAAGCGGTTCATTTAAAATTTGGCCTAATGTTCCTAAACCAACTTGGTTTTTGTTGGAAAAGATGATAAATATGTTTTAAATAATTAACTTCATTTCATTCTAACCCATCTTGAAATACTTTTAAATTAGTTAAAATTTCTGTCAAAAAGTCAAGATCAATTGAACGAGAATTAACAACCAAATAGTCTATACTCGATAAAATAACCGCAAAGTGGTGAGGGGATTATTACGAATATAACTTGTTAGTAATTGTAATTCATTAGCTGGTAAAACTAATCCAACTTGTAAAAATAAATTATTTAAAATTTGTTGAATTTCAAAATTACTATATTCTTCAAAATAAAAAACAGTTGTAAAACGATTCAATAATGGTTGTGGAATTTGATATAACAAAGTTGTTGCTGCTAAAAATGTAAACGGTGGCAATGATAATGTTACATTTTTAGTATTATAATCTTTTCCTAAAATTAAGTTTAAGCAATTGTCTTCTAGAGCCGGATATAATGTTTCGCTTACTTCTTGACTAATAGCATGAATTTTATCAATAGACTTCTTGCATAACCTATTAAAATAATTGTAAATATTTTTAAAAAGATACTAATAGCAAATTAT
>NZ_RXFY01000110.1:0-3037 GCF_044714355.1 Spiroplasma sp. ald
AAATTAATAGTTGACAATGGTTATCAAGGAATTCTGAATTAATTAATAATTATGGGTTTACAAATAAAAAAACCATTTTAGTAAATGGTTTAATTTATTATTCTTATTCAATTTCTGAGTTTTTTCAAAACCCCAATTTTTTACATGCGACCCTTGCTTTAATTGGAACATATGTTAGTGTTGCTGGATGAAAATTACGTTGACAAGTATAAAACTTTTTTAGAATAAAAATCTCTCTCAATCTGAGAGATTTTTATTTTTTAATTTACTTTAAAATTAGTTAATACGATAAGATTTAAATATATCAATTAAAAACATAGAGAGAAAGGAAAATTGGTAATGAAAAAAAGTACATTATGACTAATTTTAGTTGGTATTATTATTAATATCGGTCGTTATTAATAAATGTCCATTTTATGAGTCAAGACAACCAAGAAAATGTAGCAAATAATGTTAAACAAGAAACTAGGGTTAAAAGAAGTTTCAATGATAATCAAGATGAAATTGAAGCGTCATTAGAAAGTATTTTTACAGATATTAAAATTTTATATGCTTCATTTCGACCAATATTATGGACTCAAATCATTATTTATCGTACTATTGTACAAACAAAAAAAGTTTATTAATTTTTTTATTGCAGAGATATTTTCTGAAGCAAGAAATGTTTCCATTGATGGAAGAATTAGAAGATTAGAATATATGTCATCATTCGCTAATTTGATCTGAAATAATTGAAATAAAATTAATGCGATTTGAAATGATAGTGACAAAAAAAATCGTATACGAATTGTTGCAAAAATATTACCAAACATTATTGTTTGAGAAACTTATCATGGAAAACATGAAAAAAGAATCTTGTCTGAGTATCTTTCAACTAATATTAGATATGATGAAGATGAAATGGTTTATTAAAATAAAATTAGCAAAAAGTTGATTTATATTACTATAAAAATACTTGCATTTTTTAATAAAATTTGTTAAATATATTATTGGCAGTTACATATGCCATTTGTTAATAGTCATGTTAATAAGGAGGAATGTTATATGATTAAACCACTAGGAAAAAATATTGTCTTAGAAAAAGAAGAAAAAAAAGAAACATTTATTAATGGAATTTATTTACCAGAAGATGAAAAAAGCAAAAGCCATATTGGAAAAATAATTGCAATTAGTACTGAAGTTAGTAAAGATGGGACCTTTGAAGGAAAAATAAATAATAAAGTTCTTTATCGCGAATATGCCGGAACTGAAATTGAATTTAATAATAAAAAATTAGTCTTAATTTCTAATGAAGATATTTTAGGCGTAATTGAAGAATAAAATTAAAGGGGGAATAGAAATATGTCAAAATCAATTAAATTTGCTGAAGAAGCAAGAATGAAATTACTTAATGGAATTAATAAATTAACTGATGCAATAAAAGTGACTTTAGGACCAAAAGGAAAATATGTTTTATTAGAAAAAACTTATGGTTCACCATTAATTACGAATGATGGCGTTACAATTTCAAAGGAAATTGAATTAAGCAATCATTTTGAAAATATGGGAGCTAAGTTAGTTGCTGAAGTTGCTAATAAAACAAATGATGTTGCTGGTGATGGAACAACAACGGCAATTGTTTTAACTCAAGCAATTGTTAAAGAAGGATTAAAAAATATTACTGCTGGTGCAAATGCTGTAGCTATTCGTAATGGAATTGAAAAAACAGTTAAAGCAATTGTGGATTTATTAAAACAATCAGCAAAAGAAATTAAGTCAAAAGAAGAAATTGCACAAGTTGCGAGTGTTAGTTCAAAAGATCCTGAAATTGGTGCCTTAATTGCTGAAATTATGACTAAAGTTGGTAATGATGGGGTTATTACTATTGAAGAATCAAAAACAATCAATACTGAAACAAGTGTTACTAAAGGATTACAATTTGATAAGGGATATTTATCACAATACATGGTAACTGATAGTGAAAAAATGTTAACAGAATTTGAAAATCCATATATTTTAATTACTGATAAAAAAATTAGTAATATGAAAGAAATTCTACCAATTTTAGAAAAAATTGTTGAAGAAGGACGTCCATTATTAATTATTGCTGATGATGTTGATGGTGATGTTTTACCGACATTATTACTAAACAAAATGCGTGGTGCTTTCAATATTTGTGTTGTTAAAGCCCCAGAATTTGGGAATAACCGTAAAGATTTATTGGAAGATATTGCTATGTTAGTAAAAGGTAAATTTGTTAATGGTGATTTAGGAATGGATTTCAAAACTTTAACTTTAGATGATTTAGGAACAGCAAAAAAAGTAATTGTTTCAAAAGATACGACAACAATTATTGAAGGAAAAGCAACACGTGCAGAAATTGAAGATCGTAAAGAATTTATTCGTAATCAAATTAAAAATGAAAAATCAACATTTGAGCATGATAAATTGAAAAAAAGATTAGCTAAACTTGCGAATGGTGTTGGAATCATTAAAGTTGGTGCACCAACTGAAACAGAAATGAAAGAGAAAAAATTACGAATTGAAGATGCCTTAAATTCAACTAAAGCTGCTGTTGAAGAAGGTATTGTTGCTGGTGGTGGAACGGCATTAGTACAAGTTGGGAAAAAATTAGGAAATTTAAAATTAAATGATGAAGAAAAATTAGGATTAAATATTGTGTTACGAGCAATTGAAGAACCAGTTCGTCAAATTGCTGCTAACGCTGGTGTTGATGGTTCAATTATTGTTAATAAATTAAAAGAACAAAATGACAATTTTGGTTATAATGCTGCAACAAATACATGAGAAAATATGATTGAGGCAGGAATTGTTGATCCAGTTAAAGTAACACGTTATGCTTTACAACATGCTGGTAGTGTTAGTGCTTTGTTGTTAACAACGGAAGCTGTTGTAGTAAATAATGATGAAGACAAACAACCAAAAGCACCAAGTTATCCTGACTTAGGAATTTAATTAAAGAAACATTAGACTTCTTGCATAACCTATTCTTTTATTTAAAAATTTAATATTTTCCTACAACGAAAAATGACTTTTT
>NZ_RXFY01000111.1:0-3133 GCF_044714355.1 Spiroplasma sp. ald
TAATTTAGATTTTAAAGTGTGTAATAAAAGTTATTTTGAATAATAAATTTATTAAATAATCCTATTTTAGACTTGTATATATATATATATATATATATATACTGAAGGTAGAACTTGATAAAAAGTTTCAAGATTAAGAAAAGGAGAAATACAGTAATGAAAAAATTACTTAGTTTATTAAGTATATTAACTATTAGTGGTACCGATATTCCAACAACAACTGCCGCTAGTCCTTATCAAAAAGAAGAAACTATCAAAAATATTGATATCAATTATCAACAAACAAGTAATTTAGAAAAATTAAATAGAAGTAAAAGAAATACAAACTTTTTAAAAACAGAAGCTGTAAATGTTGATTGAAATGTAAGAGATTATTTTAAAGATTTATGTAATAAAGTTTTAAAATCATTATTACGTGCCAATATTATATTATCTATTTCAGATTCAAATAGTAATGTTTCGGTTGTTTGTGATACAAATTACTATGTTATAAATTCAGACAGTAATTATAACTATTTTGTTGTTCCTTTTAATATTGAAAATAGAGGAATAATAGATTTAATTTTTAGATCAAGTGATTTTTATTTACAAGGTTTTACATGAAATACAACTTTTTATCATTTTTCTGATTCTACAATAAATAGTATTCCTGATCAAACTTCTCATAATTTAGGTTTTGATTCAAACTATAACACTATTGTTAGAGGAAATCCATCAATTAGTTGAACTGGAATAACTCAAGCTTTTAATGACTTATTTAATTATGGATCAGATGCTAGATATAGAAATAATACTAATATAATTCAAGCAGCATTTGCTCGTGTTATTTTGGCAACAGCAGAAAGTATGCGTTTTAGAGAGGTAAGAAGACTTATTCAAGATAATACAAATAATTACTGAGAAACAAGTTTCCATAATATTATAACAAATTGAGATTCTACAACTCAAAATGCTATAAATTATTTAACAGAAAATGGAAATTTAAATAATTTTGTAAGTAGAAATTTAATTTTAATATTTTCATATCCTATGCTTAGACATTTACATCAATGTAATAATAGAAATACAAGAAGTACTGGAAAAAACAACTTAATGTGTTTTAATAAGATTGATAGCACATCATCAGATTCAGAATGTACTGTTGGAAGATATATTGTTAATCATATTACTTGAAAAAATTTAATTCCAGGATACGGATTATTTCATGTTTTTACTTGCTAATAAATTTATAAATAAAATAAATATTAAAAATGAAAATAAGTTTAATTATTTTCATTTTTAATTAAACAAAAAACAATAAATAAAAGGAAAATTATATATGAAAAAAATATTAAGTATTTTATCCACAATCACTTTAATTGGAACAAGTACAACAAGTTTAGTTGCTTGTAATACACCACAAGAATATACAAAAGAAGAACTTAAAGAACTAAAAGAAAAGAATAAAATAAATACTACTAACCAAGAAATAAGAAACAGCTTAGAATGAATAGCACCACAAGAAAAACCATTTAATAAGGTTGATAGTAAATATTATTATGTAGTATGGCGTGGTGATAAAAATACTGATTGAAGAATTATTAAATTTAAAAATTATGATTTATCACACAACAAAATTTTAGACAAACATAATGAATGTGTCCTTGTATTAGAATTTTTATCATCACATAATACAGATTTATTTATTCAAGAAAATAAATATCCAAATCGCCGTTGATATTGAAAAAATGATAATGGTACATATATAAAATCAGTTTATCGTTGAAATTTAAATACAACAGAGTCAAATTTAATAGTTGATGATAAAGGTAATGTAAAAGTTAAAGGCGAACAAAAAAGAGATTTATTATCTCTTTTTTGTTTTTTATCTTGGCTTAAATGTAATTTTAACTGGGTTAGTACTTTTATTTCTAATACCTAATACACCCAAAGCATTTAAGTCTATGGTTATATCTTTATCATTACCTACATAACCTTCATCAGAAAAACCAAATAATATTCCTAATTGTGCGAATAATACTTTTGAAAATCTAATTTTTAATTTTAAATCATTTGTATAATATGCTTGTAAATATGTTTCTTTAATTTTATCATTAATATTATCAGATAATTTTGTTATTTGTAATAAAAATTTAATACGACTATTACTATGTTTTTCAGTTATATAAATATTTTGATAGTTTTCGCTAGGTAAACCAGTAGTATAAGCAGTAGTGAATGTTTTAATATCATTATTTATATTATCTGTATATAAAGTTATTGTATTTTCAAAATTAACATTATCAGTTTGTGGTAAACCATTATTATATATTTTTGCATTATTTAATGTTCCTAAACTAATAGTACAAGAATTTACTCCACCGGATAAATTAACATCTCTATCATAAATAAATCTTTCTATATCAGGTTTAAAACATATAACTTGTAAATTATTAAGATTACTTATTTATATTGTTTTATAAGCATCTTGGAATTTACTAATACTTTGAATTGTTGGGTCAATTTGTTTTAAATCAATTTCAGTTTCACAATAACCTTCATTAAATTCATCAGAAAATAAATTAATATAATTTAAAGTCATTTCTTTTTTACATTGTGCTGGTGCTGTAATTTTAGTTATTAATGCTTGTCATGTTTTACCATCTCAAATATCTTTGGTATAAGGTTCATAGTTATATGGTACTGGTGGTAAAACATATTGTGGGTAATTAAATGTTGGTACTTCATAGTCATGGGGTAATAAGAAACTAGTTTTATAATTAGTTGTCATATCGCGTAAATAATTATTTAAGACACTTTTTGTTTTACCTCTAAAACTTCATACTGATAATCTTAAATAATCTTCTTCATTATTAGTATATGGGTTATCAGCATAAAAGATAATTTCAAAATTACCTTTATATAAGGCTTGAATAGAAAACATATCAATTATATAACTACAATTTGTACCATCAGGTGTTTGTAAGAATTCGCAATTATTATCTTTTTCACTATCACTAACTGGTGTTTTTGCATCAACTGATTTTGTTTTTTCATTAATTAAATAAACTCGGTTAGTTTTAGGATTTAATTGTTTTAAATTATAAGTTGAATAAACTAATTCTTCGGTTGGTTTACCATCATTAGTTAAAAC
>NZ_RXFY01000112.1:0-3045 GCF_044714355.1 Spiroplasma sp. ald
TAAACTCTCGTTAATAGTGTGTGTCTCACCAACATTCAATTTTACATTATTTTTAAATTTACTAATTTTTAAATTACCATTATCATCATTACGCCACACCACAAAATATCATTTATTATCAACTTGATTAAATGGTGTTTCTTGTTGCGCTATTCATTCTAAAATACCATTTTTTGTATTTATATTGTTCTTTTCTTTTAGTTGTTCTAATTTTTCAGGTGTATATTCTTGTGGTGTATTACAAGCAACTAAACTTGTTGTACTTGTTCCTATTAAAGTGATTGTTCCTAAAATGCTTAATATTTTTTTCATTTAATTATTTTAATTTAAGATAATTCAATACGTCTGCCAAGATTGTGTCATGAAGCACCGCCACTTCAACTTGCTCAACTTTCACCGTATAAATATGTTAAAATTTGTAAATGTCAAGTATTATCTTCTTTTCAATAAAATGTAAGACCAGTATATACTTTACCTCTTGCTGAACCACGTCATTTAATATCAATTAATTCTTTATTTGCATATTTTTTAGCATCTGAATCAGAAACAACTTTAACATTAGTAATAATATCTTTAATATTCTTATTTTTAAAAATATCATTTACATTTCAACTCCAATGTGAATTTCCACCTCAAGAAAATTTTGAATATACCTCTTTATTTTCTTCTTCATTAAAAAAAATAATTTTATTATAATAAGTTGGAATTTCTCTGCCTAAATTAATATCAAGTATTCCAATTTTTTCTTCTCCGTTACGTCATTCTAAAAAATATTCTACTGGTTGTTGATTTTCAGTTAAAAATTTTGATAATATTGGTTTATCATAACACGTTGTATTATTTTTATAGTAAAAACTTCCACAACTATTTAAATGCATTAAAATTACTGAAGTAAATATTAAAATCTTACTAATGTGAGTAAATCCATCTAAACTATTTTCATGTTCTTCTAAATAATTAATTGCTTCGCTTGTGGTTCTTGATCAATTAGTTATAATTGGGTAAAAATCATCTCTTCAATATAATTGAATATTTTGATTATAAGTTCTTTCAATATTTTCTCTAACTTGTCTAAAACGCATACTTTCTGCTGTTGCTAAAATAACGCGAGCTAATGCCCCTCTGATTACAGAGTTGTTTCCGGGGTTTTCACCATAATTTACTAAATCATTAAAAGCTTGTTCTATACCTGATCAACTTATTGTGGGGTTAGAATCACCGATCAGAGTGTTATAATTTGAATCAAAGTTTAAGTTTCTAGGAGTTTGACCATTAATACTTGTTATTGTAGAATCGGAAAAATGATAATATATTGTATCATATGAAAAACCTTGTAAATAAAAATCGCTTGATCTAAAAACTAAGTCAATATTAATTGATTGATTATCTCTTTCTACAGAAAAAGGAATAACAAAAGAATTAAATTGTGTATTATTAATAGCAAAGTATGATGTTCCACCACTATTGTTTAAATTTAATATAATTCCATTATCTAATAAACTTTTTAAAATTTGTTTTTTTAATTTATCAAAATAATCATTAGCATTTCAATTAACATATAATCTTGGTGTTTTAAACGACGCATCATTTTTAAAAATAGAATATTCAGTTGATGTTTGTGTTTTATTTTCTTCTTGTTTTTCATAAGGACTGGCGGCAATTGTTGTTGGCACAGCAGTTCCACTAATTGTTAAGACACTTAATAAACTTAACAGTTTTTTCATTTTGTATAATTTCCTTTCTTTCATCTTGAAACTTTTTATCAAGATATATTGACATTATATATATATATATATATATATATATGCAAGTCAAGAGTTTTAAATATTTTATTTTAGAAAGGGGCTTATTTATAATGATTATTATTGTGATTATATTTTAATACTAATCTGGGCTCGCGGTGATTTTCATAATTTTGTGAAAAATAACTTAAAGTTTAAAAAAACTTTTGCCGCGCTTTTCAAAGTACTTGGGAAAAATTCTAAGCGTTAAGCGAAGAATTTTATAAAGGTTCCCAAATTTGTTTGAAAGAACTTCAAAATCTTTTTTAACTTGTAAGTCATTTTATCACAAAAATTTAAAAAAATCAACCGCTCGCCCAATTCTGCAAATGATTTTTATAGTCTTAATGATATAATTAAAGCATTTAAAGAAAGGAAGTATATTTAATTTTATGTATAAAAAAGGAAATAAAGTTAATGTTAAAATAACAAATATTACACCTTATGGTGCTTTTTGTAGAGCAGAAAAGGCTGATGGTTTAATTCATATTAGTGAGATTTCAGATTATTATGTAAGAGATATTAAAGATTTTTTCACTGTTGGTGATGAAATTGAAGTTGAGGTGTTAGATTTTAATAAAATTAGAAAACATCTTAAATTAAGTTATAAAAATTGTCATCTTGAACTATTGAAAAATGATGATGGTAATGAAATACAAGAAAAATCACCTAGTTTAGAAAAAACATTAAATACTAATTATTTAATAAATAAAAAGTAAATAAAATTTATAAATTTTAGAAGGTTTTAAAAACCTTTTTTATATTCCCATTTTAAAACGATATGGATAAGAACCATAAAATAAAGCATCATATGGGTCATGGTACATTTTACTATCGGGTGTGTTTGTTTTGGTATCACTAAATCTTAGTTCACTAATGCACTTATCTAAAAATGGGAAGTTATCTAATATGCAATATATTTTGCCTTGAACAAACATTTTTCTTATTCAGGTTACGCGATTGATTATACCCGCTTCTTTATTAAGAGATGTCTGATGTTTTTTGGCTTTAAACATTTTAATTTTATAGCCTAAATAAGGGTAAATATCTTCTTGTAATTTTTGCATAAAGTCATAGGCATTAATATCATAATGAAATGTTGCATATTCAAAACCATCAAATTTATCAAAAGTATTGATTATTCATTGTCCATAATGTTCAACTATTTCATTTAAATTCATTGCATTTTTTGGTGTAACAACATTTTCTTCAATTAAATATTTATCATATTCATTATTTTCATTAATTTTATAGCCACTAAATA
>NZ_RXFY01000113.1:0-3106 GCF_044714355.1 Spiroplasma sp. ald
ATTTCAACGATAAACTGCTTTAAAGTAAGAATCATTATCATCTGTTCAATTTGTCACATATTTAACAAACCCCGAATAATTTGTAATATATAAATCTCTTCCCATACCTAAATCAGTTTTTTGTAATTGTCGATTATTAGAATTATCAATTTTGATAGTAGTTTCATTATTTTTAAATTTAATAATTTTTCAATCAGAATTTTCACCACCATGTCATATAACAAAATACCACTTATTATCAACATTATTAAATTGTTTGTCATCTGCATAAACCTCTTTTCAATAATTTATTGGTGTTGGTGGTCCTAATCCACCAACAAAATTAAAATATGATGAATTTAATTTAACTTTGCAATGTTCAAATTCTCAATATCCAGTTTCCAATTCTCTTGGGTTAGAAATTAATTCAAAATAATAAGGGGCAAATAATTTAATATCATCATTATAACCTTTATTAATTGCGTATTTACTATATGTATAATTTGATAAAATATATATAATTTGTTTAAATCTTTTGACAGCATTTTCATTAAGAGATGTGGGATTATGTAATTTTCAGTTTTCAAATAAACCATCAATTACATCTTCGGGTTTTTGTCCTTCGAATTTTTGGCGCAGTTCAGTCGCTTTATTGGTAGGATTACCTTTTTCATCGTATTTTGCTCCTTGAAATTTACGGTCATAGTTATAACGATATGTTAGATAATTTAATAAAACTTTTTCTAAACTATTTTTATTTACCAAATCTAATATATCTTTTCCTTTAATATAGTTTTTGACAATACTTCATGGTAAAAAACTTTCTGTAAATCAATATTGAAATACTCTTAAATTAGGGGTTATTTCAATGGGCATTGATAATAATGGCACTAAACTAGCATTTTCAATATTTGATGATGGATAAGAATAAACACCATTAACATTACCCCAACACTTAATATTTCCAAATAGCATAGATTTGGGATATTTAATTTCAATCCCAGTAAATATCGTATCTTTGGGCAATGATTTTTGTAAAACTAAATGAATACTATTTTGATTTTTTCATTTAAAATCATTTATTTTAACTAAGTGGGTAGATTTAATAATATTAATTCCATCAGGTGAATAAGGGCGTTTGTATTCTTCAATGATATAACATGATATAACATTCATTTTTGTTGTTTTCATTAATTGGTTCATTAATAGATACTATTTTTAAGTCTAATGTTTCTAAAAATTTTTTGTTTTGTTTTGAAATATCATTGATTAAAATATCTTTTTCATCAATTATTACATAAATTGTACTATTGTCTTGGACTGTTGTATTTTGCTGAATTTGTAATTTAAAATTAAAGTCACTAATTTCATAACCCGTTATTTTAATATATTCATCTTTGTCAATAAAACCGATTTTAACGCTATTTTGAGAGTAGTTTAAGGTTGGTTTTTCCTTTGTCTTAACAAGATTATTAATTTTATAAATATATAAAGTTCTAGAACCGTCTTCGGTAAATAATTGTTCTAAATCGGGGTCGCTATATTGTGATTGACTGGCAAAATCTAGGGGGATATTATCAATTGAATAATCAATTGGTTCATCATTTTATGCTAATTGTGCTAACATTTTTTCAGATGGTTTTAACATTATTCTTGTTCTCCTTCTTCATTAGATATATTGATAATATTTTCATTGTTTTTTAGTTGTCTGTTTAATGTAGCATTTACTGGTAAGTGAACATCAACAATTAACTCATCAATATTTTTGATATTAAATGTTCTACTGTTTAAAATAGCATTATCATATTTAATTAACTTAATAATAAATTCAGTTAATTTAATTTCTCTAATATATATCATTTGTTCGTATGATTCGTTTGTTTGAATATTTACACCAGCAACTTCCGCTTGAGTTTGTTGGGCTCCCTTAGCGATTGCGGGAACATGATGGCGATTTATTTTATAGTAATTAGTTAATAATCAATCATATATTTTGGTTAATTGCTCACCTTTAAAATTACCAGCAATATAGTCTACTGGTTGAAAATTACTATCAGGGTCTCCTTCAACTAATAACAAGTCATTTTCAATAAATGAAGCCAACATTTTACTAATTTCTTGGTCAACAACACCAGTCACTCCATTAGTATTAATGGTAAATTTACCACTATTTAATAATGGGTCTAACATAATCTTTTCCGCAATAATATCTAAAATACTAGCGAATTGTTTACCATAACGAGCAGAAGGTTCAAAATTAGGGTTATTCGGAATAATTTCAATTGGAATAAAATTAAGTGGCAATATTTCTTCTCTTTGCAATGTTGTATAGTTATTTCATTTAGCATCACCAATATATAAGTCGGTAATAGTACTGTATAATCGTGTTTTTAACTTTCTAATAACTTTTACTTGTTTAGTTACATAATTAATTTCTAATTTTTCAGTAATAAAAACACTTTGGTCATTTTTAATATAAGGGTCATAATCAAAAGTACAAGATACTAAATTACCTAATTCATCATACTGGTCATTGTAAAAATCAATGGTAATAAAATTAAGTTTTGAATTATTAGCAAAAATAAAGTATGCACCTCTACCATTTTTATTAATTTTATATTCATTATATCAATTCTTATTAGTAAAGTCTTGCATTTTTAAAAAGTTATTAATTAATTTAGTATCTAATTGTTGATTAGTAAGTGGATTATAAATGCTAATTTCTAAATCACGCGGATTTAAAAAATTAGCATTATCTTCACAAATTCTTTTTTCTAAAATCTCATTATGTTTTTGAACAGTAACATTTTTACGATTAGTAATCGTTGATGCTAAATTAAGATAATAACTATCAATATCATAACTCTTTTTTAATTTCTTTTTGGCTGGTAACAACCCCATTTATAACACCTCTTTATTTTGTATCTTCTTTTTTAATAACATCTTCAATACTATCTTGTTTTTGTTGTTTGTTATGGGTTTTAATAAATCTAATAGTTTCAATAATTAAAACAACAACTCCAAAACCATTAAGCATTGCACCAATAATTACATATGCAGGTCAACCAATTCCTAATTTAGTAGGTCCTATAAAACAAATAATAATTCCTGCAATAAAAAACAATGA
>NZ_RXFY01000114.1:0-3059 GCF_044714355.1 Spiroplasma sp. ald
TATCGAAAAATCATCCAAGAGGAACTCCGTTTTTTAAAATAACTTGTAAATCAATTTTTAAATTAGCAGCAAAATTTCCATTGAATAAATATAAACTCTCGTTAATAGTGTGTGTCTCACCAACATTCAATTTTACATTATTTTTAAATTTACTAATTTTTAAATCACCATTATCATCATTACGCCACACCACAAAATATCATTTATTATCAACTTGATTAAATGGTGTTCCACTTGCATAAATTTCTTTTCAATAATTTTTAGGTGGAGTGGGACCACCAGAAAAATTAAAATATGATGAATTTAATAGTACTTGACAATCTTTAAATTCTCAATATCCATTTTCTTTTTTAACTGGTTTTGAAATTAATTCAAAAAAATAAGGAGAAAATAATTTAATATCATCATTATAACCTTTATTAATTGCATATTTACTATATGTATAATTTGATAACATATAAACAATTTGCTTAAATCTTTTAACAGCATTATCATTTAAAGAAGTAAAATTATCTAATTTTCAATTTTCAAATAAACCATCAATAACATCTTCAGGTTTTTGTCCTTCGAATTTTTGGCGCAGCTCAGCCACTTTATTGGTAGGATTACCTTTTTCGTCGTATTTTGAGCCTTGGAATTTTCTATCGTAATTATAACGATATGTTAAAAAATTTAACAAAATAATATTTAGTTCTTTAACGTCTAATAAACCTAAAATATCTTTTCCTTGAATATAGTTTTTGGCAATACTTCACGGTAAAAAACTTTCAGTAAATCAATACTGAAATACTTTTAAATTAGGTTCTGTCTCTATTGGCATTGATAATAAGGGTACTAAACTAGCATTTTCAATATTTGATGATGGATAAGAATAAATACCATTAATATTGCCTCAACACCTAATATTTCCAAATAACATCGCTTTAGGATATTTAATTTCAATTCCATTAACAACAGTATCTTCGGGTAATGATTTTTGTAATACTAAATGAATACTATTTTGGTTTTTTCATTTAAAGTCAGTTATTTTAACTAAATGGGTAGATTTAATAATATTAACACCATCTGGTGAATAGGGGCGTTTATATTCTTCGATGATATAACATTCATTTTTATTATCTTCACTAATTGGTTCATTAATAGATACTATTTTTAAGTCTAATGTTTCTAAAAATGCTTTGTCTTGTTTTGAAATATCATTAATTAAAATATCTTTTTCATCAATCATAACATAACTTGTACTATTATCTTGTACTGTGGTGTTTTGTTGAATTTGTAATTTAAAATTAAAGTCACTAATTTCATAGCCAGTTATTTTAATATATTCATCTTTGTCAATAAAACCTATTTTAACGCTATTTTGAGAGTAGTTTAAGGTTGGTTTTTGCTTTGTCTTAACAAGATTATTAATTTTATAAATATATAAGGTTCTTGCGCGGTCTTCGGTAAATAACTGTTCTAAGTCGGGGTCACTATATTGTGATTGATTAGCAAAATCTAGCGGAATACTATCAATTGAATAATCAATTGGTTCATCATTTTCTGCTAATTGTGCTAACATTTTTTCAGATGGTTTTAGCATTATTCTTGTCCTCCTTTTTCATTAGACACATTAAAAACAGTTTCGTTGTTTTTTAGTTGTCTGTTTAAAGTAGCATTTACTGGTAAGCGAACATCAACAATTAACTCATCAATATTTTTAATATTGAATGTTCTACTATTTAAAATAGCATTATCATATTTAATTAACTTAATAATAAATTCAGTTAATTTAATTTCTCTAATATATATCATTTGTTCGTATGATGCGTTTGTTTGAATATTTACACCAGCAACTTCAGCTTGTGTTTGTTGTGCTCCCTTAGCGATTGCGGGAACATGATGGCGATTTATTTTATAGTAATTAGTTAATAATCAATCATATATTTTCGTTAATTGTTCACCTTTAAAATTACCAGCAATATAGTCTACTGGTTGAAAATTACTATCGGGGTCTCCTTCAACTAATAACAAGTCATTTTCAATAAATGAAGCCAACATTTTACTAATTTCTTGGTCAACAACACCAGTAACTCCATTAGTATTAATGGTAAATTTACCACTATTTAATAATGGGTCTAACATTATCTTTTCAGCAATAATATCTAAAATACTAGCAAATTGCTTGCCATAACGAGCAGAAGGTTCAAAATTAGGGTTATTAGGGATAATTTCAAGTGGAATAAAATTAAGTGGTAATATTTCTTCTCTTTGCAATGCTGTATAGTTATTTCATTTAGCATCATCAATATATAAATCAGTAATAGTACTGTATAATCGTGTTTTTAAATTTCTAATAACTTTTACTTGTTTAGTTACATAGTCAATTTCTAATTTTTCAGTAATAAAAATACTTTGTTCATTTTTAATATAAGGGTCATAATCAAAAGCACAAGATACTAAATTACCTAATTCATCATACTGGTCATTGTAAAAATCAATAGTAATAAAATTAAGTTTCGAATTATTAGCAAAAATAAAATATGCACCTTTACCATTCTTATTAATTTTATATTCGTTATATCAATTCTTATTAGTAAAGTCCTGCATTTTTAAAAAGTTATTAATTAATTGAGAGTTTATTTGTTGATTAGTAAGTGGATTATAAATGCTAATTTCTAANTCTCGTGGATTTAAAAAATTAGCATTATCTTCACAAATTCTTTTTTCTAAAATTTCATTATGTTTTTGAACAGCAACATTTTTACGATTACTAATCGTTGATGCTAAATTAAGATAATAACTATCAATATCATATTCTTTTTTTAATTTCTTTTTTGCTGGTAACAATCCCATTTATAACACCTCTTTATTTTGTATCTTCTTTTTTAATAACATCTTCAATACTATCTTGTTTTTGTTGTTTGTTATGAGTTTTGATAAATCTAATAGTTTCAATAATTAAAACAATAACCCCAAAACCATTAAGCATTGCACCAATAATTACATATGCAGGTCAACCAATTCCTAATTTAGTAGGTCCTATAAAACAAATAATAATTCCTGCGATAAAAAACAAT
>NZ_RXFY01000115.1:0-2968 GCF_044714355.1 Spiroplasma sp. ald
ATAATTAATTAAAATTATAATTTGCTATTAGTATCTTTTTAAAAATATTTACAATTATTTTAATAGGTTATGCAAGAAGTCTAATATTTGACTACCTTCGCTAGTTAGTTTAAGTTGAAGTTTTACTTTTTTATTTTTATTATTAATTATTATAAAGATAACTAAAAAATGTGGTATGATAATTTTAGACAATTTAATAAATAGTTATTTAGAGTTAGGGAATTGAGTGCGAATCTTGAACTGTCCCAGCAACTGTGATATTGACGAAAGCCACATTAGCCACTGAAAAGAAAACTTTTGGGAAGGCGGTTAGTAGGATGAAATTAAGCCAGTAGACCTTTCTAAATTTAATTAGTCTTATTATATAACTCCTGGGTGTGAGTCATGTAATTATTTTGTAAATAAATAATTTAGTGATTGTTATATAAAAAGCATGTTGGGGAATGCTTTTTAATTTACTGCAACTAGAATTAAATTGTCCATTGTTAATTTGCTAGAAAAAAATAAGAAAATGAAAAAAATATTATTACTATTCCTAAGTTCTATATTTATTTTTTCACCAACATTAACAACAATTTCTTGTAAAAATGTTGATGAATCGCTTTCCTATTGTGATCCAAATTGAATTTATCAAATGAAGACAGAGGAAAATGAAGAATTTGCAGTTGGTTATAATAATTATTATTTACCAACTGCATCAAGTACCTTCCAACAAAAAGATTGGTTAGATCTTAATCAAGAAGCACATATTTATCTTTATTTTAAAAATGTTGTAAGTCTTGATGAAGTAATGCAAAAATTACAGTTTGGTGATACTGCTCATATGCAAGATGTAACGCATCTTTATGAGCCAATAACATTTACAAAAACTGATGATGATAATGTTTATATTTCTAATTCCTTTTTGACGCAAAATACCCCTGTTAATGGTTATACAATAATGGCACAAGATAAATGAAAAGATCTTAAAAATAGTAAAAATATGAAGCAACTAAATGACCGATTTCAAAAAGAGTTTGAACAATGAGGAACAATTCGTGATTCTCATCCAGTGCAAGAAGTGGATGGAAAACAATTTGTTTGATGAAATTCTAACCGTTTGGATGTTTTATTGCAGACGGAAATCCAGAAGGCAATATATGGAGTTTGAAGTAGCACTGAAAATAAAATTCAAGTGGGAATGAATATTCCATTAAGACTTGTTAGTAAAGGTTCAATTAGAGTGTCAAAAACTAAGGATCAAAGTGTATTTCGAATAGATCTAAATTATCAAGAAAATTGAATAAATAATAGTTTTAATAAAATAAAATACCGATTACCCCACTGAGGTTTTTATTTTAAAATCATTGGTGAAAATAATGCCCAATATATTTCACCACAACTAATTCCTGCAATTAATAATACTTTTCGTGTGACTGATGTTTTGACATATTTAACATCGCGAAATTGAAATTCTTTTAATTAATAAAGGCTATAAAAATGCCAAAATAATTTCATAATTTTATTGTATAATTATTTATAATTATCTTGGAAGGAGATGAAATTATTAAGACATTAACATGACCAAAAATTTTAATGTTTATCGGCGCAGCTTGAATTATTATTATTGGCATTTTATTCGCTGCTGGCGTTCCAACAAAAACTTCAATTTACGGATGAGACACAAGTTGACCAGTTTTATTGCTTTTAGGAATTTTGTATATTTTAGTTCCGCTATCAGTTAAACCAGGCTTTTGATCATTATTATGAGCACTTGCCATTACTGGTTTAGCAGTAATTTTCTTAGTTGGATTTTTTGTAAAAGCAGATTATCAATTACCCTGAACGTATTTAGGGGCCATTCCTAATCTTTTTATTGGAGTTGGAGCATTAAGATGGATTTTTGTTCACGAGTAAAAATTTAATGCTATTAAGAAATGATATTAAAATTATTTTAATATCATTTTTTTATTTATAAATAAACTTTATAGTAATAAGACAAAAAGAACAAAATCATTGTTCTATTTTTCTTGTTCAAGTTCTTGATTTTGTTCGGTTTGATTAAATTCTGTATAAATTTTTTGAATATCTTTTATTCTTTGTGGTTTAGGAATTGGATTAATTTTTGTCGCAGGACTGTTAATGTTATTTGTTGATATGTGTGATTGAATTGACACAAGTCTACCATTTTTATCAATCATCTTTTGTAATTCTGCTTGTCCTGTTTGGGGTAAAGAAATTTGATGTTTTTTCCCTTCTCTTTAAGCATCTGTAGCAATTGAACTTCATTCATTTATTACATTTTCATTAATTCCCATTTGTTTTCAATTTTTTGTTACATTTTTGCAAGTAGAACTTGCCATTTTTCAGATTCTTTTTTATTAAAGCCAAGTGTTGTAAAAAAGAATTAAGACCTTTTTTAAATGATTTATATATTTTTTTAGATGGTTTTTCATTTCTGATGTAAATTCCATATTAAAATTTCCTTATTAGATTTAATTATTAATTAAGCCATTTATTTTGAAAATATTACATTTTCAAAATCACTTATAATATTTATCTTATCATATTTATTTAAAATTAACAATATTTTTTAATTAATAACTGTTTTTATCTATTGTTTTCATTGGCATAAATAAAACCCACCGCTACTATATTTTAAAATTAACTTTAAGAAGTTAACAACTATCAAAGCTCCAACAGTTATTATGTCCAAAATTGTTTCAATTTTACATAAATCTGACAAATAAGCACTATTATTTTCTATTTTAGAATTAGTTCTTTCTTTTTCATTATTGTATTCATATGAAGTTATGTTATTAGTTGTCATTTTTCCTCTTTTTATGATTTTTTATATATAATTTAATATAATTCAAAAGCATTATTGTTTACAGTAAAAAGTTTTCATTTTTTTAAATAACATAAATATTTATAAAGAAGATATTTGATAATAGACTTCTTGCATAACCTAGTTATTTTAAAATTCCTA
>NZ_RXFY01000116.1:0-3050 GCF_044714355.1 Spiroplasma sp. ald
TTAAATTTTTAAATAAAAGACATAATTAATTAAAATTATAATTTGCTATTAGTATCTTTTTAAAAATATTTACAATTATTTTAATAGGTTATGCAAGAAGTCTAATGAAAAACACATGTGTAACTTTTTTGTTCATAAATCTGATGTTTTTAATTATACAGAATTATCAAATAAGGTGCGGGTTGGCGAAAACTACATTGTCGTGCCCAAAAAGGTCTGTATTAGAAACAAAAACAATCCTGATTGATATAATGTTGGTATTAAAGTTTTTGGTGTCTATCATGTGTTTTATTTTGATGAAAGAATCAAAGCAACAGGATATGACGCGATGATTAAAACAAATATGTATCAATTTCATCACTTAAATACGCTTAAACGCCAATTTGAATGCCTATCCCGACTTAATTGTTTATAAAACTGATGATAGTGAAATTTATGTTGAATTTGAACGCACCCGCAAGTCACCCGACCGGTTTAGAACGAAATTAATTAACTTGCGTGAGTGACTTGCTGTGGGTGGTAAAATTCACTGAATTACGACAACCCAAACACTCGCAAATTGAATTAAAAATCAAAATCAAAAAGAAAATTAATAAAAAGAGCAAAAGCTCTTTTTATTAATTTTCTTTTTGATTTTGATTTTTAATCATAATTTTTTTAGTTTTTGTTTCTTCTTGTTTTGGAATTTTAATATTTAAAATTCCATTATCAAACGATGCAGAAATTTTATTTTCATTAATATTATTTGGTAATCCTATTGAACGATAGAATGAACCAAAATATCTTTCTTGGATATGATAATTGTTTTTTGTTTCTTCTTTCTTTTCTTCAATTTTTGTTTGTATTGTTAAAATATTGTTATTAATTTTTATATCAATGTTTTCTTGTAATATACCAGGCAATTCTGCATTTAAACAATAATCTGTATCAGTTTCATAAAAATCTATTTTTGGTGAAACTGATTTATTTTCATAAATTGGATGTGTTAATTTATTAAAATCTTCAAAAAAATTAGAAAAGATATCATCAATAGTATTTAATCTACGATTAACATTTTTATCATAATTTGTTAAATTATTTTTAATTGTCATATATAATCACTCCTTTTAAAATATAAATAATTTTTTTAAAAAATTAGATTAATATTCAATTTTATTATTTATAATTGTATTTATTTATTCCACCAATTTTGGCAATAATTATTTCTTTAATTAAATTTGACATTTTTTCTATAACCCTTCTTATCACAAAAATTTATATAATAAAATTGATTATAGGTTGTTTATATCAACCTATTTAAATTATAAAACTATAATAAAGTTTTGTCAATTAATATCTTAGAGTGCTAAAATATTTTTAAATAAAAATATAGGAGTGAATATGTGATGTGATGTTTGATTTAAATTGAAATGATTTATGTTTATGTATTAAATTAAAATATTATTACATAGAAAATAATACAAAAATTAAACCTTGATTTCTTGGCCATAAAAATCAAATTATTGAAAAGAAAAAAATACATAAAAAATTTGTTTTATCAGTATTATATTCCGAATACGGAACGCCAACTTGAATACTTTGAAAATAAATTAAATGAACTAAATACACGCAATGCTAGTGAAATTATTAACGGTTTACTATAAAAAGATAAGTAATTGATTAGTGTTCTTATTAAATATTTAGAGCAATTTAAACCGAATAATTTAACTTAGTCCCCTACTTAAAAACCTTATAAAATAAGGGTTTTTTGTTGCTTGTTTGGTTATCGTCGTCTGTGGCGCATCGAACGTTATTTTCGCGGGTAAAATATGGTAATAAAATTTTTTAATAAAAATATAAATATGATAAATAATATTTATATGATAATATAAAAGAAAGGAAAGATAAAATATGCCAATTATACCTAAAAAAATATAAATATTTTAAATAAAACTAAAAATACTGTTTCTTTTAATAAAGAATTAAAACAATCTAAACAAGTAAAATTAAACTCTATGACTTGTGATATTGATTTAATTTTTAAATTTAATGAATTGGCACAAGAAAAAAATGAAATAAAACAACCCTTATGAATGAAATATTAAGAGATTATTTTGATAGATTGGAGAATAGTAATTATGAAGATGATTAGTTTTTGCAATAAAAAGGTGGTGTTGGCAAAACGACCCTTTGCAAAAATGTCGCCTACAAATTTGCTTTGGATAATAAAAAAGTTTTAGTAATTGATTTAGATACCCAAGCAACAATATCGTTCCTTATGCAAAATGAAAATATAGATATGTCAAAATCATTGCATAAAATTATCGCGAGTGATTGTGGGATGGATATAAAAAAATAATACAAGAAACCAAATATAAAAATATTGATATTATTGTTGGTGGTGAAACTCTAAAAAAATCTTTGATAGTTATGAGAGAGTTATATGATAATGATAATTTTTATTTAATTGGAATAAAAATTTATCAATCAAACCAAGAAACTTTTGATGGTTATGATTATGTGTTGATTGATTATCCCCCCAACAATAAATGAAATGTCTTTAAATTGGTTAATACTATCTGATTTAATATTAATTCCTACGAACGACGCAACGCGTAGTTTTAAAGGAATTTTAGACTTAAATAATAATTTAGATTTAATTTTAAATAAATTAAAAATACCCAAACCACAAATGAAAATACTTTTTAATGATGTTGCTGAAACAGAAAATAAAAATAAATTTGAAAAATGATTAAAAGAAATAAATTTATATGATAATTTATTAAATATTTTTATAAAGCACTCTGAAAATTTTACTACAAGTGAAAACGAATTTAATAGTATTTGGGAGAACTCGTACTTTTGGCGGCAAAAGCAAGCATATGAAGAACTCATCAAAGAAATCAAATAACAATGAAAAAAGTAGAAAATAAAGATAATATCAATCATAATTTAATGCTTGTTGATGTTGATTTACAAAAATGTTTGAATTGTAGTTTTACGATTCAAAAAATCAATGATGAATGATTTACTATCAACACAGGAAATAACAACTGCTGTAAATAATAACT
>NZ_RXFY01000117.1:0-2951 GCF_044714355.1 Spiroplasma sp. ald
AATTATAATTTGCTATTAGTATCTTTTTAAAAATATTTACAATTATTTTAATAGGTTATGCAAGAAGTCTAATCAATCATAAAATTTATAAGTAACTAAATCACCAACTGTATTAGCATGCTGTGCTAATTTATTTGTTAATTAAGCAAAATATGCTCTCTTTGTTTGATAGGTTTCTATTAATTCAATAATATTTTTAATATCTTTATATTCTTCAGCAATATTTTTAATTTGATAATGTCCATCGCGGTCTAAAACAAAATTCATAATTCGACGTTGATGTAAAACTTCATCTTGTGCTTGAACTTGGAAATAATGGCTAAAACCAGGAAACCCTAACTTATCAGCGGCTGAACTTAAATTATAGCAAAAAAAATTGCATTTTGATGTATTCATCAATATAATGTTGTAAATCTTTTTCAATGTCGTTTGTTAACATAATTTTTCCTCTCTTTCTATTCTTATTGTACACTATTAAAAGTTAATTATTCTCATTTTAATTTAAAAGCAATTTTTTTATTAAAGTAATAAAATTGATTTTCTTTAAATTGGAATTTTGATATTTCAATTTTTTTTGCTTTTGGATTAATTTTTAATTCATCAAAAGCAATTAAATCATTCAAATCAAGATCAAAAATTGTTGTTTTTTGTTCATTAATATGAGGATAAAATTGATACCATCTCGTTTTAATTTCATTTACCTTTTCAGGAGTATGAATAATAGCATTTAATAATAATCCCAATTGTTTTTTCGTTAAGGTAAAATAATTATTATCATCAGGTTTTGATAAGATTAATGTTGTTTGTTGTAAAATTTTACTTAAATTAAATTTAAAAGTTTGATTAACAACTAATTCATCAATAAATTTATTATTTGTTTCTGGTAAAGCAACTATTTTAAAACTATAATTAATAACTTCGTGCTTGCTTGCTTCTTGTTCATTTGTTTTAACATATTTTAATTCAAAATATTTTTCAAAAGGTTCACCTTGATATCCTAAGAATTCCATAACTTTTGTCTTAATGACTACTGGTAATTTATTAACATAATTATCTTCGCCAATAATGATACTATTATTTAAATATTTTTCAAACTTTCATGTTTGCAAACTATGAAAATCAACATATTCTTTTTCATACATAAATCTATTTTTGCGGAATTTTTTCGGCGCTCCTCATTGCGCATAAATTGCTAATCCTAAACCAATTAGGGCAATTAAAATTAAGACCGTATAATCTAGCGTACGATGATTTTTAATAAATAAACTTGTGTCATCATCACGTTGTGTTTCTAAAATAAAACGAATCAAATTTCATAAAAAGAAATAAAAACCAGTTTGCACCCCGCTACGTGTGATTGCATAACACCCCGGATTATTTAATTTTGTTAATGCAGCACTATCATTATGTCATCATTTTTTAATTCTATTGGTAAAACCAGTTTGTTCTTTTGAACTATCTATTTGCCCGCTTTTTTTAGCCATTTCATCTAATCGCTTTTGGTTTGGTACATAGTTAAAATATGCTTTATCCCAAACTTCTTTTCAAGTCATCTTATCAGGTTTAAGATATTTTCGATTAAAAAAATGAATAAAATTATATTTTAAATCAAAAGGATATTCTTTAGGGTCTTTTTTCCATGGTTTTTTACTAAATAATTGTCCAGCAACAGGAATAAAAAAAGTAATAAATAATCATGCTAAGAAATTAAAGAATGATTCATATAAAAAGATAGGTTGGCGAAAGACAATTTCACCAAGGTTATTTGTTTCTGGTGATAAATCATCTCACTGCCATAAGTTATCCCGAATAAAAGCTGGTAATCACCGTAATGAATCATATGAAGTAACACTTCCTAATAATTCATAATTAAAAAAATTACCTCAACGACCTAATACTTGTCCTAATAAAATGTTTGGAATAATACAATCCGTATAAACTCAAAGTGAAACTTTTGCTTTTCGACCAACAATGCCAAAAACAATTAAGCCAGTAATTGTTCCGAACAAAACACCACCATGAATACTCATCCCAGCTTTTCAAAACGCAAATAAAGACCAAAATGGAACATCACCTGGTTCTAAAATTCAAGGATGATTAACATCATTATTAAATTTTCCAAAAAAACTTGCTCCAAATAATGAAAATGGAATAATAGCAAAAATTGATCAAATTAATGGTTCAATCGGAACCTTTTTTAATTTTAGTCGAATAAAACAGGCTAAAACCGAACAAATCATTCCTATTGTAATAAAAACAGCATACATATGAATTCATCCGCCATATGTTGCCAAAATATTATGTGGTGTATTACTTGGCGTAATTCATTCTGGATTTGGTGGTACGCTTGTTAATAATAAACTGTTCATTTATTTTTTCACTCCTTAAGTGTTTTTATTTTCTAAATTATAAAACAATGCATAATTATTATATACCAAGTTCAAATAAAAAAGTCTATTTATTTTTAGGACTTAATTGTAATCTTACTTTTTTTAAATTATAATTTACCTAAAACAATATTACTTTTTTTAGAAAGCGGTGTGAAATAACAAATGACTAGCACTGCGTTATCAGAAATAGCAGTTAATAAAATTAAAGCACTTCACCAAGAACATATACAAAATCATTATCGAAAAAATTACTAGTTTTTGATGTAAATCAATCATTGTTGATGTTATTTTTAGTTCATTAATCTTAATTTTTACTACTGCTTTATTTATTGGTATTATTCTTACTTTTATTGCTAATAATAATGACCCCTGCACTTACATTTTATTTAATAGACTTCTTGCATAACCTAGTTATTTTAAAATTCCTATAAAATATATTTAAAATAGAAATTATAGGAATCTAAAATTATGAAATTTGATAAATTTGATTTTATTAATGATAAAGAATTATTCCGATTAACAGGAATAAAACAAGCCACTTTTAATAAAATGTTAGATATT
>NZ_RXFY01000118.1:0-2873 GCF_044714355.1 Spiroplasma sp. ald
TTTAAAAATATTTATAATTATTTTAATAGGTTATGCAAGAAGTCTATTATACTCCATATTAAACTTTAGAAAAAAAGGTTAAAAACCTTAAACCTTATTTTCTAATTCCTAATGTTTCAATGATTGCTTTATATTCATTAAAATTAGTTTTGGTTAAATATGCAAGCAAGTGTTTTCTTTGTGCTACTTTTTGCAATAAACTTCTTCTTGATACAATATCTTTTCGATGTACTTTTAAGTGTTCGGTTAAATTATTAATATCTTCTGTTAAGATTGCAATTTGAACTTTTGTTGAACCAGTATCTTTGGCATTTTGACCAAACTTTGTAACTAATTCTGCTTTTTTTTCTTTTGAAACCATTATTATTTTCTCCCTTCATTTAGTGGCTTATTATGTTAAAACAAAGAATTTAAGAAAGGGTTATCTTAAATCAACGAAATAACAACCTTATTAATATTATGCTTTTTTAGCAAAAAAAGCAAGGGTATTAACTAAATCTTGTTCTAAAAGCGTAACTAATTCTGCTAAATTATTAATTTTAATATTTTCTCGAAGATATTTTTTAAAATAAACAATGATTTCCTGACCATATAAATCCAAATTAACATTTAGCAAATATGTTTCAACAACTTCTTTCCCTTCAAATAACCGATAAGATGTCATTGAAGGATAAAGTTTACCTTGTGCTAATGTTTTTGTTACATAAACACCATAGGGTAAAATTACTTTTTGTGGCAAATAAATATTTGCCGTTGGAAAATTAATTGTTCGTCCTAATTGTTTTCCTGGTTTTACTTCTCCACGTAAATTATAATCTTCATACAATAATTTATTTGCTGATGCTAAATCATATTTTAATAAAAAATTTCGAATTGTTGTTGAAGAAAACAAATTATCTTGGCGAGTAATTAAATAAACATTTTCTTGACCAAAAAAAGCAATAATATCATTAAAATCCCTTTCACGATTTTTTCCAAACCGAAAATCAGAGCCAATGATAATTTTTGTAACATTAAATTGTTTTTTTAAAATTGTTAAAAATTGTTGTGCAGATAAATTTATAAATGCAGTACTAAGCGGCACTTCTAAATAATAATCAAATCCTAATTTTTCAACAATTTGTTGTTTTGAATGATTATCTACTATTTTTGTATTTGTTTGTTGTAAAAAATCACTAACACTTTGTGACATAGTAAAAAATAATGTTGCAAGGTTATACTGTTTTTTAATCTCCATTAAACGTGTAATTAATTTTAAATGACCTTGATGAAACCCATCAAACAAACCTAAACAAGCAACTTTTGGTTTTTTATCACTTGGTTTATTTCATACTAAAGTTTTCATTAATAATGATTATCCTTCTCTCTGTCATCTTGGTTTTTAGGTTCAATATGTCCTCATAGTCCACGTTGACAGGCATAAACATGTTTTCCAATATGTTTATAAATTGCTAAAACATTTTTATTTTTATCAATAATAAAAATAATTGGGTCAGTATGATTAATAATAACAATAGGTTTTCCTTGCCGAATTTCTTCATCATGATGATAAAGTAATAATTGTTGATTATTAATAAATAAAGCATCATACATCGATATTAACTCATTAAAATTTACTGCTTCAGGGTTAATTGCTTTAGATAGCATAAAATTTCCTGATTGCGTACGGCATAAAACTGTAACAGTAGCAATAGTATTGAATTTTGCCGCAATATCAGTCACTAAACTTCTAATATATGTTCCTTTAGTACATAACACACTAAATTTAATTGTATGATTATGTGCATCATATTTTTTTAATTTAATTGTCTTAATTGTAACAGTTCGTGGTTTAATTTTTACTTCTTTATCTTGGCGTGCATACTCGTAAAGTTTTTTACCATTAACTTTAATAGCAGAATATTTTGGTGGATATTGTTCATACATAAATCCATTAAATTCATTAAAGATTTTTTTTAATATTTTCTTTTGAATCTTAAATGGTGCTGTTTCATTAAGCACATTCCCAGTAATATCACCAGTATCTGTCTCAACAAATAATCGCATTTCAACATCATACGCTTTATCTGCTGTTAACAAATATTCACTCATTTTCGTAGCATTATTCACTAAAACAACTAATAATCCTGTTGCTAATGGGTCTAATGTTCCTGCGTGACCAATTTTATTAATCTGCAATTTTTGTTTAATTTCTTGAATAACCTGATTACTTGTTTCTCCTGTTGGTTTATTGATTAAAAAAATACCGTCATGCATAATACCACCCTACTTCCTGAAATATTATATCACTTTTTAATATATTCCTAACACTGATTAAAAAGTACCTTATTTTTATCGTATTTTTTATAAAATTAATTGATTATTAGAAAAATATAGTTTATAATATTTATGTATGAAAAATAAATATTGTTACATTTATATTTTTCTTAAATTATTCTAGCCTTTCCTTTTGTGCTAAAATTTGTATTTTGTGACAATATTTAAATCTAAAATAATCTTAAAGTTTGTTTTTCATACGTTTTTAAAAATTAATTGAAGTTTCTTATAGGCTGTTCATTTTTCTTCAATTAATTTTTTTATTTGTCTAAAACAAAAAAATTACTTTTAAAATCTTGCAATTTCAAAAATGTATGTTATTATTAAAAATGTCTTAAGTAGACAAATAAGTAAATCAAAATAAGAAAATTGGACATGTTAGGTAATCTTTATTTTTTAATAAAATAAAGCAACGAACACAGATAAATGTATTAAATACCTAAATAGCCTTTAAAATTAATAAAATATCTCAAAAAATATAAAAAATAGGACTAAAGTCTTATTTTTTATATTAGACTTCTTGCATAACCTAGTTATTTTAAAATTCCTATAAAATA
>NZ_RXFY01000119.1:0-2843 GCF_044714355.1 Spiroplasma sp. ald
TACTTGTGGAAAATTAATTGTTGCCATAATATTTCACTCCCTTATTATCTAAGGTTTTTAAGTGTATAATCAGTTAATTTTTTAATTTCCTCAGGAGTATATGCTCCTTTTTCTTTAATAGTTTCAATTTCATCATTTTTATTTTCAACCGATTTTTCAATCATATCTTTAATAAAATTAGTTGGTGAAATTGATTGTTGTTCATCAACAAACAAATCAGGTTTTAATTCTTTTAAAGTTTTCATTTTTTCAGATAAAGAATTACCACTAACTTTATTTAAATTAGTTTTAATATCTTCAATTTTAGTCGATGGAATATCTTTAAGTGCTTTTAATTCATCTAATTCATTAGATAATTTAATAAAGTCTTCTTTTGATATAATATCTTCGCGTTTTTGCACACTTTCTCTAATTTGCTTTGCTTCATTATGAAATTCATTTAAAATGTTATCTGCTATTTCTTCACTTAAACCTTGTTCTATAATTGTTCTTTTGTAAGTGCCATTTTATAAACCTCTCTTTTTTTATTCTTGTCTGATTAACAAGTCAGCTAAACTCTTTTTTAACGGTAAAAGATTAAATCTGTGTTTTTTATTATATACTAATAGTTCACAAATACAATACATTATGTAAATAAATACTAAACTTAATATATTTTATTGCTAATTTAGCCCTTAAAACTCGTAATAAGGGGGTATTTAACAAGATAAATTTATTAAAATAATTCATAATTTTGCTTGCGTATATATATATAATGCAGGTAAATCTTGATAAAGAGTTTCAAGATTAAGAAAAGGAGAAAAACAAGTATGAAAAAATTACTTAGTTTATTAAGTATCTTAACTATTAGTGGAACTGCTGCCCCAACAACAATTGCCGCTAGTCCTTATCAAAAAAGTGATGTAATTAAGCTAGAAAATAGTGATATTAATTATCAACAAACAAATAATTTAGAAAATTTAAATAGAAATAAAAGACAAATATATTTGTATAATTATGATAATCCAAATTTAAAAACAATTGATGGTTTTATAAAAAATTTAGTTGTTATGTTAAATAACAATAAAATTGCAAGATTAAAATCAAATAATTATAATCCAGAATATATATTATCTTTACCTGATAATAAATTTGAACCAGGAGAATACAACATAAATGGAATAACTGTTTGTTCTAATGAAACAACTTTTGTTCCAACCAAAATGATTCCTGTTGAAGAAAAACTTATACATTCTCAAAAAACAGAATTTAGGGCAGGAAATCAAGATGAGGATAAGGCATTAAGTGGTGCTTTTTCATATAATGTTACTGATTCTTTTTCTTTTAAATTTGGGCAAAAAATTAGCGTTAAAGCTGGTTTAAAAATAAAAATGTTGGCTTCTCTTGAAATAACAGGAGAACTTTCTGCAGAAGAAAACTGAACAAAAACAAAAAGTTATACAATAACTGCCCCTTCTCAATGAACAAAAATTAAAGCAAATCATAAGAAAGAAATAACGTTTTCTGTTTTTGAAGGAAAAAGTATAAATAAAGGAGTTTTAAAAACAAAAATAGATCCTAATTTAAAAATTAATACTTTTTTTACAAGATTGCCACACGATATAAATTATTATTATCAAAAATATATTAGTTTAAAAGATTTGATTATTGAAATTAAAAATAAAGGATATAATAATTTATTTAATCAAAACTCTTTAATAACTATGGAAGGTGAAGAAATATTTTTGAATATTCCTTGTGAAATAGAATCTAATTCTAGTCGTTTAGCAGTAACATTTGGAAATGAAACACCTTTATATTAATTAATTTTTGTAGTAAATGAAAAAAATATTAAGTTTTTTAGGAACAATCACTTTAATTGGAACAAGTACAACAAGTTTAGTTGCTTGTAATACACCACAAGAATATACAAAAGAAGAATTAGAACATTTAAAAAAAGAAAACCAAATACACACTGATAATCAAGAAATCAAAGATAATCTAGAATGAATAGCACCACAAGAAAAACCATTTAATAATATTGATAATAAATATTATTATGTAGTATGGCGTGGAAATAAAAATGAGAATTGAAGATTAATTAAATTTAAAAATAATACACTCGATTTTATAGAAATTGATAATTTTGAAA
Organism: Spiroplasma sp. ald; assembly: GCF_044714355.1. Lineage (NCBI taxonomy): Bacteria > Bacillati > Mycoplasmatota > Mollicutes > Entomoplasmatales > Spiroplasmataceae > Spiroplasma > Spiroplasma sp. ald. Next base: position 2,132 of record NZ_RXFY01000119.1, read on the forward strand.
AAGCAGATTTATGAAAAAGTAGCCCCTATAAATTTGGCTCAGGACAAACATTAAATATTGCATGAACTTTTAAAGAAATTTATTGGGAAAATGACAATGGTACTTATTTTAAATATGTTTATCGTTGAAATTTAGATACAAAAGAGCCAAATTTAGTAGTTGATAATGATGGTAATATAAAAGTTAAAGGAGAATAAAAAAAGAGATGTAATATCTCTTTTTCTTTTATCTTGGTTTTATTGTAATTTTAACTGGGTTATCACTTTTATTTCTAATACCTAATACATTAGGGGATTATAAACATCTAATATAATATCTTTATCATTGCCAAAATAATCTCAAACAATAACTAATTGAGGAAATATTACTTTTGAAAATCTAATTTTTAATTTTACATCATTAGTATAATATGCTTGTAAATATGTTTCTTTGATTTTATCTTTATCATTATTAGATAATTTTGTTATTTGTAATAAAAATTTAATATTTCCATTATTTTTTTCAGTTGTATAACTATTTTGATAATTTCCACTTGGCAGTCCATTAGTATATGCAATAGGTTCAAATGTTTGAACTTCATTAGTTATATTATCTGTATACAAAGTTCTTATATTAGACTTCTTGCATAACCTATTAAAATAATTGTAAATATTTTTAAAAAGATACTAATAGCAAATTATAATTTTAATTAATTATGTCTTTTATTTAAAAA
>NZ_RXFY01000012.1:0-18981 GCF_044714355.1 Spiroplasma sp. ald
TTTAAATAAAAGACATAATTAATTAAAATTATAATTTGCTATTAGTATCTTTTTAAAAATATTTACAATTATTTTAATAGGTTATGCAAGAAGTCTATTATAAATGTGCTGTAAAAAAATGAGGAGCCAAAATGAAAATCATAACATACGAAAAAAAACCAATTAACTGATTTGCAAATTCAATTAATTGAAAAATTAAATAATGACATTCAGAGTGTTCTAGAGTTAACTATTAACGAATTAGCAGATAGTCTTTTCATCAATACTTCTACCTTAAGTCGTTTAATTAAAAAATTGGGGTTTGAAAATTATAGTAAATTTAAAGTATGAGTTGCTGGAAAGTATAATAATATCAAGGAATTTGATATACAAGAAAATGAGACAACTCTCCATAATATTATTGATAATATTTATAAACTGCATACTTATGCATTATATGAAACTTATCGAAATTTAAAAGTTAATCAATTAGAAAAATTCATTGATACAATTCATACGAGTGAAGGAATTGTTATCTGGGGAATTAGTCGCCATACTTTAATTTGCGAAAATTTAAATTTACACTTAAATGTTTTAAAATATAACTCAACTTATCTTGTTAATTATTATGCCACAATTCAATTAATTGAAACTCTTAGTGAAAATGATTTATTAATTTTAATTTCAAAAAGCTTACAAGATGCTGAATATCATTTCCTAATTGAAATTGCAACAAAACGAAATGTTAAAATTATTTTATTAACAATTAATAAAGAATATAAAGGATCACCTAATTTACAAAAACTAACCTTAGAGAATACTGAAATTCTAAATTTTTATGTTGATAATCCCCGTTATGTTTCACAGTTGATGCTAATTAATATTGTTTTTGGAATGTTAATTGCAAAATATCATCCTACTCATAATGAAGAATATCAAGATTATTATGCAGCCATTGATGAATGACACGAATATATTAAAAAAATAAAATAACTAGTGAACATCTGTTTCAAAAGATGTTCTTTTTATATAAAAAATAAAGCAAGTTCTAATTAAAAGGATTAAGATTTAGTGTTCATAAATTACCTTAATCCTCAAATACATAAATTTTTTTTCTAGCGAATTTGTAATTGTAATTTCTTCAAATTCATTTTAATTTGTTCAAATTGTTGGTTAATATCTGTTTCAGTTAGCTGTTTTGCCATATCATTAAATGTAAAACTAATTGTTAAAGCAACATGATTAGGCATTTCTTTATGATCAAAATACTGGTCAATCACTTCTATTGCAACAACATTTTTAACTCCTGTTAAAATCTTTTTCTTAATTTGTTCGTAGGTTACTGTTACTGGTACTCAAATTGAAATGTCACGACTACTTGTACTAAATTTAGAAGGCGGTGTGAAAAATGTTTGTTTCTTATGCGGATAATTAAACATTACTTCAAAATTAATTTCGCCAAAATAAGTTGTACTTTTTAAATCAACTTCTTTTTGATAACTAGGATGAATCACACCAATAATTGCTAATAATTGTTTTCCTAAAAAAACATGACTAGTTTGATAAGGATGGTAAATTTTATTTTTTGGTGCTGATTGATATGATAATTCATCAATATCAATTTGTTCACTTTGCAAATAAACTTCCAATAAACTTTTAATATAATAATACGAATTAGAAAGACTATCGCCTGTTATTTTATTTTGAACAATTCCTGCTTGACTTACAAATGCCCCATGATAATAACTTTTCTCATTTACATAAATTTTTTCAACAGTAAATAACTTAACATTTTTTTGATTTCGAGCATTATTATATTTAACACTGTTTAATAAACTATTTGTTAAACTTAACCGCATTACAGCATGTTCTTCCGATAATGGCGATAGTAATTGATATGGTTTTTGATAATTAAAAAAGTTAAAATGAGTAATTTCTTCTTGTTTAACTAGCGCATATGTTTTTGCCTGATAAAAACCATTATTTAAAAAAAAAGTTTCAAAATTTTTAATTGTTTTTTCAGTAGGACGTTTAGCCTTAACTAAATTTGGTAAAACTGGTGGTTGAGCAACAATGTTATTATAACCAAATAACCGGGCAATTTCTTCAATCAAATCAGCTTTCTGAAAAATATCGGTACGAGTTACTGGTGGTGTCACAAATAATTGTTCACCTTCTGTTTTAAATTGGAAAGCTAATGGTTCTAATAAAGCTTTAATTTCTAATAAGGTAAAAGAATGACCGATAAATTGATTAATCTCAAGTAAAGTAATGTTAATTGGCTCAACTGTTTTCTTATATTCTTTAATAAAGTTTAAAACTGATAACTCGGCTAAAAAACCATTAATTTTTAATAAATACAAATAACGTGATAATCCTAATCCAACAGTAGCATAACTAAGGGGTTTGATATAACGTTGTAAATTAATGTTACTAATACCAACTTTTCGTTGTTGTTGACGCATTATAATATGACTTAAATGGAGTGCTAACACTGTTATCTCCGTTGTTATAGCACTAATAGCATAAGTCGGATTAACGCGAACACCAATTAATTCTACAAATTCATTCCCATCAAGAACTATTAAATCACCTTTTTTAATATTAAAAGTTTTATTTTCATAATCATCAGTAATTTTTAAAGGGTTTTTAATTTTATTAAAATCATAAAGTAATAATGGTTGCCCTGTTTCAAGGGTTGCTTTAATTGCTAAATCACCAAATGGATCTGCTACATTTGATTGATATTCATTAATTTTTAACCAAATTCGATCTAATAATTTTAGCGGAGTTTTTTCCAGCGTTAATTTAATATTAACACTAATTGCTGATTCAACTGCTGATGTTGCAATTTCTACTTTTAATGGATTTTGATATTCTTTTAAATTTTCTGTTGATTCTAATTCTAACGGAAATAATTCACGTTTAAAATAGCGGGCTAATTCACGGGCTAATTCATAAGCACTTAAGCAATCACTGCGGTTTAATGTTAAATCAATCTCAAACAAATAATCAGTTAAACCAATTTTAGTTAAAACATCTTCAGCACCAATCATATCATATGAACCTTCTTTTTCATTAAAAGTTAAAATAATTTCATCTTGTTCGGCTGGCGTTAAATATTTTTCAGCAATTCCTAATTCACTTAATGAACACATCATTCCTTCCGAAGCATATCCTTTAATTTCACGTTTTGCAATTTTTGTGCCATCGGCTAACACTGCCCCTGGACGAGCAACGACAACATATCCATTTTCCGCTGGGTTACTAGCTCCGCAAACAATTGGATCAACTAATTCTTGTCCTGTATCAACTAGACAAAACTTTAAATGCGTATCAGGAATTTCATTAACAACTTGAATTCGACCACAAACAATATTACTATTACGATCAAAATTATGAGTACGTTCTACTTCAAACCCTAAACTATTTAAAGCAGCAACAATATCAGCATTACTAATATCAGTAAAATCAATATATTTATTTAATCATCTTCTTGTAATAATCATTTTAAACCTCCTAATCAAATTTCTTAAATTGTTCTAAAAAGCGGATGTCATTTGTATAAAAACGACGAATATCATCAATCCCATATTTTAACATCGCAATTCGTTCAATCCCAATGCCAAAGGCAAAACCAGTTAATGTTGGTTCTTGTCCACATGCTTGATAAACAAGCGGATTAATCATCCCAGAGCCCATAATCTCAATTCAACCAGTTTGCTTGCAAATTGAACAACCTTTACCTTGACAATTAACACAAGTAACATCAACTTCAACAGATGGTTCTGTAAATGGAAAAAAACTTGGCCGTAAACGGATTTGTGTTGCTTCACCAAACATCCGTTGACAAAAGTATTGAATTGTTCATTTTAAATTAGCAAAAGTGATATTTGGGGCAACTAAAAACCCATCAACTTGCATAAATTGATGTGAATGTGTAGCATCATCATCATCACGGCGATAAGTATTTCCAGTTGAAATCATTGCAATTATTTCATTTTTACTTTTCATCTGTGAAATTGCACGGGCTGTCATATTGGTACAGTGTGTTCGTAATAATGTGTTTTTAGACAAATAAAATGTATCTTGCATATCACGAGCTGGATGTCCTAATGGTAAATTTAAGCGTTGAAAATTATATTCATCATCATCAACTTCAGTTCCAAACACAATATCATATCCTAATTCTTGAAATAATTGCGAAATTTTATCAATAACTTGGTTTAATGGATGCTTTGTTGCTAATACTAAATTATATCCTGGTAATGATAAGTCAATTTTTTCTTGTTCAATTGTCGCAATTAATAAAGCATTTTCTAATTCGGTTTTTTTAACTTGACATAATTCAGTTAATTCTCCTTTAATTTGATTTGTTTTTTGACCAATTGTTAAACGTTCTTGATGTGTCAAATCTTTCATTTTTTTCAATAAATCATTCAACATTGATTTTTTCCCTAAATATTTTAATTGAACGGCATTAACTTCCGCCACTGTTTTTGCTGCTTTAATGTTTTTTGTTGCTTGGGTAAATAATAAGTCTAATTCTTTTTCCATTGTTTAATCCTTTCTTGCTGAAGTCTAATTAAGTTAGAAAAATCCTTGTCTATATTAAAAAAATATAAACAAGGAGCAATTTTTTACGGTACCATCCTTTTTTTACTAATAAATAGTCTTAATTACAGTTAACGAATCATTTATATTAAATAATCCGGCTGGGATTAGCAGCTCTCATTAGGTGAATTCTTTAATATCTCACCAGTTATTTGCACCAATCATAACCTCTCTGACGATAAGCATATTAATTACTATTCCTAAATCAACGATTTAATCTGAAATTTTATAATTTTATTATAACCTATTTTACTCAGTTAATTCATTTAGTTTTTGTTTTTTTACTAAATACATAGATAATAGTCATGATAGAACTAAAATAATACTAATAATAGTTCCAACTTTTAATGGTGTTTGTCAATTTAATGGTAAATTAATAACAAATTTAAACTGTTCTAAAATAATGTTAACAGCAAAGTACCAAATTAGTAAGGAAATAACATATGCCAGGAAGAAGGTAAATAAAACACCAAGAACATAATTACCAATTACAATAAAGTTTACTTGCCGTGGTTTATATCCTAAGGCTCGCATTGTTAAAATAACTGAACTAGCTTCATCAATTACCGAAGAAGTAATAATTGCTAAAATAATGAAAATAATAATTCCATTTAATATTTGTAAAATTAACAATGAATCATTTAACATCCCCAAGCCTGCCGATGCTAATAATTTTTGCAAGGTAATTAATTCAACATTATTTGGACCCGTAAAGATACTAATATCACTACCATCACTAGTTATTGTTGTCATAATTTTTCCTAAATTATCTGTAATATCATGGTTAAAAATATTAATTGTTAAGTTTTGCAATGTAATCTTATAATCTTGTTTCCCCATTAGCAATTCTTTTGGGTTGATCTTATCATAAATCATTTTTTCCTTAGAAATAACTCCATCATAAAAATCATTTGGGACTGGTTTTTTGTTAAAATCATAAAATAAAAACCGAATAGTATTAGCATTAATAAAAACATTGCTTCGTGTTGTATCATTTTTATTAATTCCCTTTACAACAATTGATATATTATACGGAGATCTTACATTTTTAACAGTAAATTCAAAAGTGTCATTAATTTTTAAATTATTTAATTTAGCTATTTTTTCTGAAATAATTGCAGGAATTTGTGTTCTTGTTAATGGTGCTGCAAACAATTCGTTAATAACCATTTTGTTAACACCTTCCATTTGATAAAAATTTGTCCAAGTATTTGGTTCAATCCCTTTTAAATTAAGATCACTAATTACTGCTGTTTCACGATTACTTGGAGTTACAGCTAAATTAAGAACTGGCAATTCTGTTTGAGGATTATAATACAATGTATTAAAACTAACAACTGTCTTAATATGTGTCTGGTCAATCAGATTACTTAAATTAACAATATTTTTTCCTCAATCTGGTAAATTTCCTACTGTTATATTTGTTATATCTTTAACAACTTGAATTAAATCAGTTAAATAAACTGACTGATAAATTGGCTGATAAAGAAAGAGTTTTTGTCATAATTCTATATCCATCGGATTATGATGAATCGCTGTTGCTAATTCATTAAATTTTTCTAATGAAACAGCTTGGGTTTGTTCAACATTACTTGTTGGTAACACTCGAAAATGATTATTATTTATTAATTTTAATTTTTCTTCTCCTGTTGGAGTTCGATGACTTGTTACCATTGTTAATAAACTTGGAAATTGGAAGCGATGGTCAACATCTTTTTGATAAACATTACTAAACGAATAAACAATTTGTTGAAAAATATCAGATGCATTAAATTGAATGATAAAGAGTAATGAAGAAATAAAGAAAATAAACATTACAATCATTCATTTTCAAAATCCTTTTAAAGTAAATGCTAATTGAATTCGAAACAAGAAACTTGTTTTACTAAAAATTTTTTTAATCCCAATTATTAAACCATAAAAATGCATTTTTCCAGCACCATTAATTAATACTAAACTTGGTTTTTTTAAATAACTCATTGTAAATAAAAATGATAAAGTAGTAAAAAAGATGGGGATAACTAAAAACAAAATTAGCATAAATCATCAGGAAACATAAATTAATTTAAATGGAATTAATAATCCTGTTGTATATAATGTATTAACATATAACTGAATAGGAATACTAACACAATATCCTAAGATAATACCAAATAGCATCGTGACAAAAAACTTTGTTGAAAAAATTCATGATAATTCCGTTGTTTGATAACCAAAAGCTTTAAAAATTCCAATTTGACGACGAGTTTTATTCATCTCTTTTTTCATTGTATAATTAATAAAAATAAAACCTAAAAATAACAGCACCGAACCAATTGCACTATACAAAATAATTTGAATATTAATATTTTGCGTTTGCATTGCAATATCACTATTTTCATATGGAATTAAAGTTGCTGTTGGATTAATATAACCATGTGCTAAATTTTCTTTTAAAGTTAAAATTGCATTTGTTGAATTTAATTTAATTAAAATTTTTTGACTTGGATTTAAAGTAATATTTCCTAACTCACCACGAACATTTGCATCCTGCAATTGAGTTTGGAAATGCTCAGTTGTAAATAATACACCGTATTTTCGAATATCATTGCTACTATTAATTTTTAAACTTGTCCGCTTAATAAAATTATCTAAATTATTTCCAATTCCAATAATTTTTAAATTAAAATTTGGGTTGTTTGGAATGACTGGAAAAATATCTCCAATTTTTAAATGATTTTGCTCTGCAAATAAACTACTAACAACCGCTTCATTATCTACTGTTGGCAACTGTCCTTGGTATAATTTCAATTGGTTAAAATTAACGGCGGCTGTCTGTTCTAGATTTTGTACTACCGCAGGAGTAATCTTTAAAGTATAATTTGAACCGCTTCCTTGTTTAAAAGAAATAGCCTCAAAAACACCAACAGAATATTCTGGCAAAGTTTTTTGTCGTAATAACCGTGTTACTATTTCTTTTGGTTGGTTTCAATTAAATTTTTTAAAATAAAGATAGCCAATCGGATTAACACCATCAATATTTTGCTTCATTCCTCGATATTGCACAACTTTCGCTAATTTAGTAATAATTTGACTTGTTGAACAAATTTGCTGTAATTCTGGACTTGCAAGAGTACCACACACACTTTTTGTTGTTTTTCACCAACTACTGTTTTCATTTAAAATTGCTTGGGGAACTCCTGTAACATTAATTTCTTGCTTATTTTTATCAATAAACTTATTATGTAAATAATAATCTTCCATAAAATTAGGTTTATAATCTTCAACACTAAAATTATAATCTCATTGTTCAGATGTATATACTAAATCATTATATTTTATTTTATATTGTAAAGCACCTGATAAAATTCCGGCAATTGTTGCAATAATAATGATAATAAAAAGAATTAAACCTCCGGCTTCAATTCAATTTTTAAAATATGATTTTAAATAACTTTTTAAAATTTGGCGCATTATTATTCTCCATTTTTCATTTTAATCAATTATAACAAATTCAAAAGTTACCGAAATAACCAAAATAACTATTTTTTAAAATTAAGCGAATCGTCACTTCCAATAAGCTCTGCTAAAACAAAACTAATTTGATCAATAATGTCTGTTGGTAACACGGGTTTTTTGTATTGTGAAATTTCATCACCAGCTAACCTTTGTAAATACGTTCCAACAATTGCTGCTTCAAACAATTCATAACCTTGACCAACTAAACTAGCAATTAAACCAGTTAGCGTATCACCCATACCAGCAACATCCATATATGGATTACCGGTACCGTTAATATACACGCGATTACCATCCATAATAATTGATTGATATCCTTTTAAAACAACAATTTTATACTTATTAGCAAATTCTTTTGCAATATTAATTTGATTACTTAAAATTTCTGGCACACTTTTATTAATTAAACGTGATAATTCAAATGCATGGGGTGTTAAAATTGCTCGTCCACGTAATTTCCGTAATAATGGCACATCTAGAACATTAATTCCATCAGCAACAACAATTGATCCTTTATAATTCTCTAAAATATAATTTAAAGTATTATATGTCTGTTCTGTTTTTCCTTTTCCCATTCCATAGGCAACTACATTAACTTTGTTTGTTAATAAATCTAAAATTCGAGTTCGATCAGAAGCATCACAAAACGTAATTTCTGGAGCAGTATTATTGGTTTTTCCTAATAATTCTGGGGATAATGTTCAAATTACTAAGCCAATTCCAGCATTTAATGCCATATTAGCAACTAAAGTCCCAGCATTTAATATTCTAAACTTGAAGCAAAAATAAGTAAATTTCCATAAATGCCTTTGTGTGAAATTAGTGAGCGGGAATGTAATTGGACACTATCCGTATAAAATAAGTTGTTATCAATTAATTTCGCGCAAATCCTATTAATTTCTTGCTGATGAAACCCCAATTGTCATACAACAACCTTTCCTAAATAAGGAATAATATCATAATTAATAAAAGCTGATTTATAAGTAAAAAAAGTAACAGTTTTATTAGCCTTAATTGCAATTGTTGGAATTGTTGCACTATCATTTTCAATTCCACTTGGAATATCACATGCTAAAACATATTTTTGACTTTCATTAACTTTTTTAATAATTTCAGCAATGGCAGGTGGCATTTTTCCATGATAACCAATACCAAAAATGCAATCAATAATAATATCAGTTTATAAAATTACTGCCTCAATATTATCATCAAGAAAGGTCATTGTTACATTTCGCAACTTTTTAACTAATGAATAATAATATGCCACTTCTGGGGTTTTAGCAGTATCAAAGGTTTTTTTATCAGTGCAAATATGAATATGGGTCTTTTTTGTTCCATCATAATCACTAATTAATTTTGCTAAACAAAAACCATCCCCACCATTATTACCAATGTTAGCTAAAATTAAAAAACTATGAACTGCTAAATTCAAATGATGAAATAAACCCTCGACTGCTTTCGCCATTAATTTAACTGCTGAAATATCAAATTGATTAGAAATAAAATTTTCAAGATTTTTAGTGTCTTGTTGATTACTAATATAAAGCATATTTCTTAACTCCTTACTTATTTATGTTAAATTAAAAAGAAAACCATATTAAATTCCTGATTTTTTTAAAATTTCAACTTTTTCACGATAATTTAACATATATTTTTCAACATGATATCAAAACGCCTTAGAGTGATTATGATGAACTAAGTGTGATAATTCATGAATAATTACATATTCCAATACTGTCGGATCAAAATGAATTAACTTTGTATTTAAAACAATTTTTTCCGTTTGTGGATAACACACACCTCATTTACGAACCATTGCTTTAATTGTTAAATTTTTATAAGATAAATTCATTATTGTTGCTCATTTATTTAATAAATGTTCAAATTTATAACTAAATTTTTGTTTTAAAAAATGGTGTAACTTTTTAACATTTTTATCATAACTACCAGCATCTTTTAATAAAAAATATTGTCGATTAATAATTTTTGTATGAATATTTTCATTGATTAATTGCAACGGATATTTTTCATTAAAAACATAAACATAACCTGTTCCGTTTAGATTAATGACAATCTTTCGATAATTATCGTGAACATTAATTACCGTAATAATTTTTTTAATATTTTTATAAATTAGAGCTTCAATTTCCCAATCATGGGCATAACTAGGGGCTGATACTTTAATTTTGCCATTATTAACATTCAACACAATATTCTTCTGTTCTTTAATAATTAAATCATATTTAATTAAGTTGCCCTGATATGGTAGCACTTTTTCCAATGCCATGCTATTCCTCCCCCTATCATAAATATGGATGAATTAATTATTATCATCTATCTTATCATCATTTTCATTTTCATTCTCAAAATTATGGTGTAAATCCGATGATTGTAAAGAATTATTAGTTGCTGGTTTTTTTGTAATATCTTCACGGTATTTTTTTCCTGCTGTTCAAATTTTATCAATATCACCTAAAAAAACTTTACCATCATAAGAACTATCAACACGGGCATTGGGATTAATGCGTTGCTTACCACTTGGTTTTGGAACCGAACCAATTCTTTCTGCTAATTCTGTTTTATCTAATGACATATGTTGTTTTGATTTTGGAATAATAATTGAATCATAGGCATTGAAATTTCCTTTTGAAGACGAAGTTTCCGTACTAAAAATAGGAACTGAATAATCACGATGTTTAATAATATCACCTTTTTTCACAAAGTCACCTTCTTGTTCAATAAGTAATCCTGCTGGTGATTCATCAACAATTCCTTCACCCTCTTTAATTGTGCGTAAATATTGGCCTTCTGCACCAACACGAATTGTTGGTTTTGAATTATCAGAATTATTATCTTCTTCCTCTGGAACAAGATGTGCTTCACCTTGCTCATGTAAAAGAGCATTCCGAGCCATTTTTGCTTTCAATAATGCCATTTTTGCTTTTAAATCATTTGTTGTTGCAACTGATTTGTTGTTAAGAGGAGTTTTTGTTTTTTCAATAGGAGTAAGTTCAGCTTGATTAACCATTTCTTTTTGTGGTGTTAACCCACGAGAACCAATTTTACCAGTTTCAAAATTAATTGCTGTTAAACGATTTTTTTGATCTTGTGTTAATGATTTTGCTTTTCGTGTTGTATGATAATAAGCTATTGCAAAGCAACTACCAAAGAAGGTTAAGACTGGTCCAATAAATAGCAAAATAAAACCTGAATTAATTGGTAAATTTAACTTAAAAATATTTAAACCAGTTTTAGCACTTATTGGTTGACCAGCAAGCACAACAGCCATTGTTAATAAAATGCAAGATATTAATCCAATAACAAAAGCACCACTTATGCCAAAAATTTTATAACCATTATTTTTTGATAAATAATTTGGAATTAAATACAGCAATACTAAAAAACTAGAAATTCCAATTAAAATCCCCCCAACTAATTCTGGGTTTGCCATCACATTATGATATACTGTCATATTTGAAAACTGTAAAACTAAAAGAGCAATATCGTGTAATAGCATATCTGCAGAATTATAAAGGAACATTTGATTATTAATTTTATTTGCTAGCATAATTAATATTCCGAACAGTAACGCACTAAAAATTCCGCCAATTGTTAAGAAAGTTAATGACACTCTACGTAATTTCTCCATTTTTTTCACCTATCTTTTAACCATAAAAAACCATACATATATTACATACATATATTTTATTTAGGTATATACCGTAATTATACCCTATTTCTATCAAAACCAATAATAAAATGTAAAAATCGTTTGTTATTTATCATTTTAATTAAAACAAAATCCAACAGAAAAAACAATTTAAAATTTTAAAAATAAAAAAGATACTAGTTTTAAATTAAAACTAGTATCACTTCACATAATTGTAACACAACTTTCACTCAGGGTAATGTTTATTATTTTGATAATTATATTTGTTCAGAAATAATTAAATAATTCAAGGTATATATATTATGTTTATTAAAAATTGATTTGCTACTTAGTTTAAAGGATAAAAAAAGAATGGACATATTTGTATCACAAATCATTTTACAGACTAGTTTGTTTTTTATGAAATAGACAAGGGAATTATTTTTAATTATTATTCTGAAACAATTGAAAGTTAATAGTTTTGTTAATTNATATTTNATATTTTAATATATTAGACTTCTTGCATAACCTATTAAAATAATTGTAAATATTTTTAAAAAGATACTAATAGCAAATTATAATTTTAATTAATTATGTCTTTTATTTAAAAATTTAATATTTTCCTACAACGAAAAATGACTTTTTTATTTAAATTATTTAATTTTAAATACATCTTCTATGCTATCTATAATAATTGCAAATTATAAATTGAAGCAATTAAATTAAATCTTAAACTAAATCGTTTTCTATGATTACGATATTTTTCTGTAATAATTTTAAATTTTTTAAGAATAGCAAANATATTTTCAATAATAATTCTCATTTTTGAAACTAGTCTATTAAGAAAAGGAGAAATACAGTAATGAAAAAATTACTAAGTTTATTAAGTGTATTAACAATTAGTGGAACTGCTGTCCCAACAGTTATTGCTGCTAGTCCTTATCAAAAAGAAGAAACTATAAATAGTAATATTAATTATTCACAAACAAATAATAATGTAGAAAATTTAATTAGAAATAAACGGCAAAGTAGAAATAATATTTTTTCAAGATGAGAAGGAACATTAAAAATTAATAAAAATGATAAATATAAAGAATATCAGTCAAATATAGCTGAAATTATGACTTTTTTATTAAAAAATAACATAATTGAGACAGTTTTTGAAAATCCAGTTGAACCTACTTCTTTTCAATATTCTATAAATAGAAATATATCAAATAATAATTACAATTATTTTATTATTCCTGTAAATGTAAATGAAGGACAATCATATAGTCTTGAACTGATTTTTAGATCAAGAGATTTTTATTTACAAGGTTTTAGAGTAAATGATGTTTATTATCATTTTAGTATTGATTTACAAAATACTTTTAATGATAATTTAACAGTATATCCTAATAGTAGTAGTTTAAATATTCAAAATGTTAATTTAGGTTTTTTGGGTACTTATAGAGAATTAAGCGTATCGCAAGGTCTTAGACAATTTAATTGACAAACTATAGTAAATTCTTTCGAAACAATAGTTAATTATGGTATTAATTATCACAGAACGCAAGATAATAATTTACTTAGACCAGCACTTGGTGCTGCTATTCTAGTAACATCAGAATCTTTAAGATTTGATAGTATTTTTAATTTAATTTCAAATAATCTTATTGAAAATAACAGTTCATTAAATTGAACAACAAATATTGAACCTATTGTAACAAATTGAGATAGAAATTCTAGAAGACTTGTTGATTTATACAGAGATCCTAATAGTTTTAGTATAAACAATCCAGAAAATAGAATTACAAATATTGTCTTTGTTAGGTGCTTTTTCTTTTTATGAAGGTTGTAGAAAATATACTTCTGATAAAAAACGAGATATTAATAATTTAAAACAAACTTGTAATTTTTTAACTAATATTTGAAAACAAGACATAAAAAATAATAAATTTTTTAAAAAAATGCCAGAAAAATTTTATTTTGATGAACAAACTAAAGATTCTCCTAATATACAATACAATTATAATGGTGATAATGGTCATGAAATAGAAGTGACACAAATATTTCAATTGAATTTAGGCAAAACAAATCCTTTAGATTTTGATAAAATAATGTTTTTTTTAGATAAAAAAGAAAATAATACATATGCAAGCCTTGGAAATGATTCATATTATGGAACTAGCATAGTCAATTTTATTAAAAATAAAAATTTTAAAGATATTATAAAAAATGTAAAAATAAATAAAAATAATCAAAATGAAATAAAGAATTATGATAAATTTTATTATTTACAAAGTATTAACCCTAATCATCTAATTGTTTCGCAAAAAATAGGATTTACATTTTTTTGAGAAGATAACGAATATTATTTACAAATTTTAACACATCAATTCGCAAAAAATTATGTTATATTTCCTCAAGGTGGAACAATTTGAATGAATATTGGTAAGGGAATTAAATTATATAATTAATGAAAAAAATATTAAGTCTTTTAGGAGCAATCACTTTAATTGGAACAAGCACAACAAGTTTATTTGCTTGTAATACACCACAAGAATATACACCACAAGAATTAGCAAATTTAAAAGAAAAAAACAAAATAAATACAAAGAACCAAACTATTAGAGATAATTTAGAATGAATAGCACCACAAGAAAGACCATTTAATAATATTGATAATAAATATTATTATGTGGTATGGCGTGGTAATAAAAATAATGCTTGAAGAATTATTAAATTTTTAAATGATACAAATAATGAAAAAAAATAGATAATTATGTTAAATATAGTCTTATTTTTAAACCGCCACGATTTCGTTATTATATATTATTAATTAAAGACTGAATTATTAATACAAATAATACTTTATATGCCGATGATGGTTCATATTTTAAATCAGTTTATTGTTGAAATTTAGCTGATACTGGACCTGACTTAATTGTTGATGATAAAGGTAATGTAAAAGTTAATGGAGAATAGAAAAAGAGATTTAATAATCTCTTTTTCATTTTTATCTTGGTTTAATTGTAATTTTGACAGGACTATTACTTTTGTTTCTAATACCTAATACATTTGGATTAGAAACATCTAATACAATATCTTTGTCATTACCAAAACTTAAATCACTATTAGATAATTTTGTTGATTTAAGTGTAAAAGAAACTCTAATAGTTAATTCATTTTTTGATATATATTTGTTAAAATAATCATCATAACTTGGTAATCCATTAGTATATGCAGTAGAAAATGTTTTAATATCATTTACTCTTATATTATCTGTATTATAAAGTTATTGTATTATCAAAATTAACTTTATCAGTTTGTGAACGACCACTTTCTAGTAATTTTATACTAGACAATGGATTTTTATTAGTACACCCAGAAACGCCCCCAAAAGTAATATTAACATTTTTATTAGGAATAAAATTTTCTATTTCAGGTGGTCCACATTCAACTTGTAAATTACCTAAATTACTTATTTCTATTGTTTTATAAGCATCTTGAAATTTACTGATACTTTGAATTGTTGGGTCAATTTGTTTTAAATCAATTTCAGTTTCATAATAACTTTCATTAAATTCATTAGAGAACAAATTAACATCAGGGTATAATGTAGTATTAACTTTTCTACATTGTGCTGGTGCAGTAATTTTAGTTATTAATGGTAGTACTACATTAGAAGGCATAATATCTTTTGTATACTCTGGATAATTATATGGCACTGGCGGCAGAACATATTGTGGATAATTAAATGTTGGTATTTCATAATCATGTGGGAGCAAGAAACTAGTTTTATAATTAGTTGTCATATCACGTAAATAATTGTTTAATGTACTTTTTGTTTTACCACGAAAACTTCATACTGATAATCNTAAATAATCTTCTTCATTATTNGTATATGGGTTATCAGCATAAAAGATAATTTCAAAATTACCTTTATATAATGCTTGNATTGAAAACATATCAATTATATAACTACAATTTGTACCATCAGGTGTTTGTAAGAATTCGCAATTATTATCTTTTTCACTATCACTAACTGGTGTTTGTGCATCAACTGATTTGGTTTTTTCATTAATTAAATAAACTCGGTTAGTTTTAGGATTTAATTGTTTTAAATTATAAGTTGAATAAACTAATTCTTCGGTTGGTTTACCATCATTAGTTAAAACAGTCCCTTTAAATTTATCAGTTAATAAAGTTGTAAAACCTAAACTAGTAGCATTTGCACCAAATATAGCACCAACTTTGTCGTTTCCTTGTTCTCTAAATATTTCAAATGGTAAATAACCTTTTCCTTTTGATTTTTCAGACCAAAAGGCATCATTATAAAAACTATAAACATTAGAACTCATAAAACCATTAAGAAATTGAAAATTAGGTCAAGTTTTTTTATCTTGATTAATAACTCATCCTCATGGAATACCAAATGAAATAAAATTTAAGAATTTACCAACCCCGCCTGGGATAGTAAAAGGATTAAATACTAACTTTTGCGTATAGTTTAAAGGTAATACGGTAATTTGGCGATTAATAAAATTATTCATATTTAAAATATCTCAAACATTACATGCACCCATTTTATTATATTCAATTTGAACTTGTCCAACAGTATTACCAAATTCATCTTTTCTTCTAAAATATGATGATGCTTGCGTACTAATAATATTATCAACATTTCCACTATTTACTTTTATTTTATTTGGTGGTGTTATTTTTCAACTTTTAGATCAATAAAATTCAGAATTATTATCTTCTTCATTAATAGTTGTCCCAACCGTAGGATTAGTTGCTGTTGAACTTGCTTTATCAGTTATAACAATACCTTCACTATTTTTTTGATTTCAAAAGTCGTATCTACTTTCCATATCTTTTTTTCAATCTTCATAACCAGTTATCATTGTTGGTTGAATACCTTGAATGTTATATCAACTTACTTCTGGTGATGCATAAGTATTTATTTTATCATGTGGAGCAGGAAACATGTTATACATTAATAAATCTCGTGAATTCATAACTTTTTTATTAAATTGACCTTTAATAATTGGTCGACCAATAACAGGCATATCAAAAAAGATCGGATTACCATAAAATTTAACTGCCATTGCTCTAACCCCTGGATCTTTTAATAAAATATCATCTAATTCAACAATACCTTTATTTAATTTTTCATCATAAGTTATTTTAGGAAAACAATAACCTTCGCCCGGGGCACTTGTTTGAATAAATTGTCTTACTGCCAAACCACTATGACTAATTTTGTCATTAATACTTGAAAAGGTTATTTCTTGTCATAAGAAACTACCATCATAAGGTGAATAATAATTAATAACATTAGATGGATATAATCATTGTCTATCTTGGGGTGCAGAATTAATATCACCACCACCAATATTTAAACCACGGTCATTAAATACAGTATAAAAATTATAATAATCATTAATATTTAATTTATCAGCATCTTCATCTAAAATTAATAAAGTATATTGTCTTTCGGTTGATTGTTGAGTAAATACTTGTTCAAATTTAGCNTCACCAAATTGAATTGAACTTCTATCATCAATCATATAAGCATCTCAATATTTACCAACTTTAACTTCTTTTGTATAAAAATTATCTGCTTTATTATCATTATTCATAAAATAACTTAATTTATATTGATTTAAGTATTCTAACATTTTATTAACATCATAAATGTTTTCACCATCAATTAATTTTCAATAAACATTATTATTTTCATCTTTTAATTTTATCGCAAAAAGTGTTTCATTATTTGCTCATATAGTTGAGTTAATTGGTTGTTTATTAGACTTCTTGCATAACCTAGTTATTTTAAAATTCCTATAAAATATATTTAAAATAGAAATTATAGGAATTTTAAAATAACTAGGTTATGCAAGAAGTCTAATATATAATATAAAATTAATGATAAGATTTATTAACATAATAATCCTTTTTAAAGTAATATCTTATTTATTTTAATGTTATAAAAAATATGTTTTTAAGATGTAGGAATAATTCTATTTACATTTTTTTGTTTTAAGTTATAATAAGTAAGGTTATTTATATAATCAAATATGGCGGTTGTGGCGAAGAGGTTAACGCTCCGGATTGTGGCTCCGGCATTCGTGGGTTCAAGTCCCATCAGCCGCCCCATTTTTAACTACAAAAGTAGTTTTTTTATTTTTAAAAAGAAAAAATATCAAATCTAACATAATATCTCCCCTATTAAAATTATCAAACAAATAGGGGAGATTTTTACTTAACTATAGGGTCTTGTAAAAAGCAATATATAAATTTATAATTTCCAAAATAATTTATTTCCAATAAAAAAATTTCTAATTAGTTAAAGTCTGTCTATTTACTTAATAAACACAACTGATATAATGAAAATGTTGACGTATTTAAAATAGCATTTTATTTTAAAGTAATTAATATCAAAATAAAATTAAATATTATGGCAATTTAAATTTAATAATTTTACATAATTTTTTATTGTATTATTTTTAGTTGTTTTTTTGCTGTAATTTTAAAAAAGTAAATTATGTGGGAGGTAACATTATGGACTCGTTACAAGTTGGAGATAGTGTCTTAGTATATGCTTATAAACATAATGGTTCAGTTTACCGTAGTTGAGAATCAGCAGTTGTTTTATTACTAGAAGAAGAATATATTGTTTTAGTAAATGAAGATGTTACTGTTACAGAATTGAATGGTAGAAAATGAAAAACAAATGAACCAGCAATCTGGATTTTTAATCGGAAAAATTGAAGTAATATTATTTGTATGCTTAAAGATACCGGGATAAATTATTATTGTAATATTGCATCATCATTTATTATGGAGCAAAAAACAATTAAGTATATTGATTATGATTTAGACATTAAAGTTTTTGCCGATGGTAGTTATAAAATTTTAGATTTAAAAGAGTTTAATCGAAATCGCATTGCTTGAAAATATAGTCGTGATATTGTTAATGCAATTTGAACAGAAATTGATAATTTAAAGCATTTAATTAAAAATAAACTTTTTATTTTTGAACATAGTCGTGTAGAAACATTATGGAAACAATATTTAGTATTAAAATCCAAATTACTTAAATAATGTTTTATTAGACTTCTTGCATAACCTATTAAAATAATTGTAAATATTTTTAAAAAGATACTACTAATAGCAAATTATAATTTTAATTAATTATGTCTTTTATTTAAAAATTTAATATTTTCCTACAACGAAAAATGACTTTTTTATTT